>JAPLJL010000112.1 GCA_026388615.1 Pseudomonadota bacterium
GGAGATAATAAACGACTTCGCCCCGGGGCTGCTCCACCCGCGAGACGGTCTCGCCGTCGGGATTGCCCTTGACCGGCACGCTGATGGGGGAAGCGGGCATCCGCTCCAGGGCCCGGAGGATGAGCTCGATCGACTGGTTCATCTCCCGGACCCGGACCTGGAGCCGGGCGTAACAGTCCCCGGCGGTTTCCACCACCGGCTGGAAATCCAGCTCGCCGTAAGCGGCGTAGCCGGTCTGGCGCAGGTCCTGGGCGATTCCCGCGGCCCGGGCCGTCGGCCCGACCGCCCCGCGCTCGTAGGTCAGCTCCCGGGAGATCCGGCCGATCCCGACGGTTCGCTGCTGGACGCCGTAATCCTTGAGAATCGGGTTGGCGATCTTTTTAATATCCTGCTCGAGCTTGTCCAGGGTGGCCAGGGTCAGGTCGCGGCCCGCCTGATCGAGATCCCGCCGGACGCCGCCCACGCAGCAGGTCCCCAGGATCACCCGGGCTCCGGCGGTCGCCTCCTGGAGGTCGAGCACCGCCTCGCGGGCGCGCCAAATCTGCATGAAGAGGTTTTCAAAACCGAAGGAATCGGCCAGCAGGCCGAACCAAAGCAGGTGGCTGTGCAGCCGGTGCGTCTCGCTCCAGATCACGCGCAGGTAGCGCGCCCGGGGCGGGACTTCCACACCCATGATCGTTTCGATCCCCTGACAGTAGGCCACGGAATGGATGAAACTGCAGATGCCGCAGACCCGCTCGGTGATGTAGACCGTCTGGAGGTAATCCTTAGTCTCGACCAGTTTTTCCAGCCCCCGATGGACATAGCCCACGACCGGAAGGGCGGAAACCACTTTCTCGTCCTTGAGCTCGAGGCGCAGTTGAATCGGCTCGGGCAGGACCGGGTGCTGCGGACCGAAGGGGATGACCGTGATTCTACTCATGGTCCGATCCTTCTTTCCGGGGCGCAGCGCCCGGGTCGGCGTCCCCGCTGGGCCGGCGCCAGGGATTCCGGGGCGCGTCCTCCGGGAGGAGAAAACGGCCCTGGTAATCGAGAAGCATCCCGGCAACCGCGATCCCGAACAGATCCTTGATCTCGTTTTCCGCCAGGAGCGCGGCGAAGTATTCCGCCGAGATGCTGGGCAGCTCCGCGCCCTTCGGCAACCGGACCCGCAAGGTCTCCAGCTTTAATTCCTTATCGAAATGGTAAAGCAGATCAAAAGCGTCACCCAGGTCCGAGCAGGTAATGGTCACGAACCGGTATCCGGAGGCCCGTTTGGCCGCCACCGCGCCGATCAGGTTCTCTAATTTTATTTCGCTCAGGTTCGGGATCATGTCTCTATTCCTTGCCCCCGTGACCGGCCGAACCGGCCGGGGAAGGGGTAACCGGGGCCTCCGCTTCCTCCGGAGGGCGGAAGGTAAAGGTAGGCTTCCGGGCCGGCGCCACTTTTTTTCCGGCGCGCTTGGCTTCCAGCTTTTCCAGGGATTGGACCAGGCCGTCGATGATCGCTTCCGGGCGCGGCGGACATCCCGGGATAAACACGTCCACCGGAATGACCTTATCGATCCCGCCCAGGATGTTGTAGCAGTCCGCGAAGATCCCGCCGGTCGAGGTGCAGACCCCGATGGCCACCACCACCTTGGGGTCGGGGATCTGGAGATAAACGTTTTCCAGGACTCGGGCGTTCCGGTGGTTGACCGAGCCCGTTACCACCAGGATATCGGCATGCTTGGGATTGCCGATGTGCAGGACTCCGAACCGCTCCAGGTCGTAAAGCGGGGTCAGGCACGCCAAAAATTCGATATCGCAGCCGTTGCAGCTGTTGCAGTTGAAGTGGACGACCCAGGGCGACTTGGCCAGTATTTTCACTATCCCCTCCCCATCCCGTAAAGCCAGATGATATTGCAGAGCGCCAGGAGCATCGGCCCGGCCCACATGAAACGGATCATCCAAAAGGTAGTCAAGCGCGGGCTGGCGTTATCCACTAGGATCTGGGCGAAAAATCCGGCCAGCGCTATCCCCGCCCCGATCCAGAGATTGGTGGACCAGAACATGGCCATGATCAGGAATAATATAAAAACTTCATAAAAGTGGGCGATCTCGATCAGGGCCAGGAAGGGGCCGGAATACTCGATGGTCACCCCCCGGATCAGCTCCTGGTGGGCGTGGTGGCCCGAAGACACGTCGAAAGGCGACTTCTCCATCTTGATGACCACCGCGGCGAAATAGGCGGGAAGGAGGAGCGGCAGGGTGAAAAGGAGAGGCTGCTTGAGCTGCATCACCGCGGAGGCCAGAAAGCTGTGCGGATGGGGGGTGCTCAGGTAAATACCAACCACGAAGAGGATAAGGATAGGCTCGTAGGCGACCATCTGCATGATCTTGCGCGAGGCGCCGATCCGGCTGTAGGGCGAGCGCACCGACATGGCCCCCAGGATCAGCGCGATCGTTGCGAAAGCATGGACGAAGAGGACCATCAGGATATCCTGTCCCATGGCCAGGAGGACCACCACCAGGATCATGAAAGCCAGGTACAGCCAGGCGTAAAAAATATAAAGTCGGTTCAGAAACAACGGTTCCTTGGCGAAAAGCTTGAAGACGTCGTAGACGGGCTGCAGGATCGGGGGCCCGATCCGCCCCTGGATGCGCGCGGTGATTTTGCGGTCGATTCCCATCAGGAGCGCCCCCACCAGGGGTGCCGCCAGCACCATTATCACCGTCAGGAGCCCCGGGCAGGCCTGGGAGATGAACGCGGAGATGGTTTCCCAATCGGACCACATGACCTTTAAATCCCCACCACCAGGGCGAACATGGTCAGAAGAACCAGAATCGCCAGCCAGTTGGTCCATTGCGTGATTTTCGTTTCCGTGAACACGGTATCCAGGTAAAGCGCGGTGGTCCAGGCTTCATCGGGTTCGTCCTTGAGCCCGCGGAAGCGGAAGGTGCGGGCATCGGTGACCACGTTCTCCCCGGAAAGGAAGGGCAGCCGGACGCGCTCGGGCTTGAAATACCTGCCGGTCAGCATGTTGGCAATGGCCGCCAAGGCGATAAAAAGCATGATCAGGCAGATATCCAGCCCGCCCACCGAGTCCAGGATCGACAATGATTCCGCCGAGATCACGATCCCCTGATAAGTCTGGACGGCCAGGGGTGCGAAAAGGATCTGGAAAAGCGGGATGCCCATGATCGCCGTGAGCACCACCCCGCCTCCGAGAATATATTCGGCCGAGAGAATGGAAAGCGGCAGTTTTTCCCGGGTTAAAGTCGCGTGATAGGAAACCGTCTGGATGCGGCCCAGCCACTTGGCCCAGAAGAAAAGGGTCAGGGCGCTTCCCAAAATGAGGAAAAGAAGAATCAACGGCGAGGCGATCGCGGACTCGATCGCCATCCACTTGCAGACCAGCATCCCGAACGGCGGGGTCAGCATGGAGGCCATGCCCACCAGGGCCATCAGCGTGGTCACCGGCAGTTCGAACATGACCACGCCCATGTCCTCGATGTCGCGGCTGCCGATTTTCTGTTCGATGGTTCCCACGCAGAGGAAAAGCAGGGCCTTGACGATCGCATGGAAGAGCAAAAGCATCATGGCCGTGGCATAAGCCAGGGGCGTGTTGATCCCGGCGCAGGCGATGATCAGGCCCAGATTGGAGATGGTGGAGTAGGCTAATACCTTTTTGGCATTGCTCTGCCCCACTGCCAGGGCCGCCGCAGCGGCAAACGAGAAAGCCCCCGCCAGGGCGATCGCGAACATGACCCGGGAGCCGGTGAAGCCGGGAGCCAGGCGGAGGATCAGGTAAACCCCTGCCTTCACCATGGTCGCCGAATGCAGGAGCGCCGAGACCGGGGTCGGTGCGACCATCGCCCCCAGGAGCCAGCTCTGGAAAGGCAGCTGGGCCGATTTGGTGAAAGCCGCCAGGGCGAGGAACGCCAGGGGGATCAGGGCCCGGTTGGCCGCGGTGATCCCGCTCAGGTGTTCGACTCCCGAACCGGATAAAGCCAGGAGCGAACCCAGCATCATCGCCACTCCGCCGAAGGAATTGATCAAGAGGGCCAGGCGGGCGTTTTTGCGCGACTCGGGCGTGCCGTCATGGCCGATCAGGGCGAAGGAACAGAGCGTGGTGGCCTCCCAGAAGATGGTCAGCCAACGCAGGTTGTCGGCCAGCACCAGCCCGTTCATCATCCCGAGAAAGCCGACCAGGACAAAGAAAAAGCGCCCCGACCCTTGCGCGGTTGCCGGCGCATGCGCCTGGTGGTGCTTCATGTACCCCAGGGCGTAGATCGCGATGATCGATCCGATGATGGAAACGATCGAGACCATGACAATGGCCAGGGTATCAATCCGGAAGTCCGCACCGGGGAGCGCCGGCGCGGCGCGGAGGGAAAACCATTCTTCCGCCACGGCCAGGCCGATCTGGACCAGGGCCAGGGCCAGAATCAGCCGGCTCCGGACGCGGACGGCGATGACGGCCACGACGATGGCGATCAGCAGTTCCAGCCCGAAGGCCAGCCACTCGGTCCTGCCGCCGAACAGATCCGCCAGAGAAATCCAGGATTCGCCCGTTTTGGCCGTGACGGCGAAAACGAGCGAGAGCGCGATGGTCGCCAGCGCCCCGACGGTTACGGCCCAGCCCCGGCTCCGGTCCCCGGGCGCGGCCCAGGCCAGAAGCCCGAAGGCCACCGGGGCCAGAATCAGCAGGATCAACAACCACTCGCCCAAGTCAATCTCCTCTTTCTCGGGATTTGACGAATTTCGGATTAACTCTTAGAATGATTTTTCAGTCGGGGCGTGGCTCAGCCTGGTAGAGCACCTGGTTCGGGACCAGGGGGTCGCTGGTTCAAATCCAGTCGCCCCGACCATTTTAAAAATTTCCTCTTCGAAATTCTTTTCAGTAATAAATTCTCAATTATCAGATCCCCTTCTTTATGAAGGGTAAAATTTTAAAGATAAAGATTTTCATTGCGAGCGAAGCAAAGCAATCTAAACTACCCCATCATCAAAAGATCGATTGCCACGGTCGCCTCCGGCGACCTCGCAATGACCGTTGGGTGGCAGATTTCAACTCGTTGCGCATCGCTCGCTTTTCACTTGAACCCTTGAATCCTCGGCCCCTCGAACCCTTTCTTTAGGCTTCGGACTTAGAGATTATAGATTTCTTCTCCCAGCAGCCGGATCCAGTTTTTCCCCAGAACCTGTTGGGCCTTCTCGACGTTATCCACCCCCAGGATCATGATCGGATCCTTGCCCATTCTTCCAATATAAGGATAAAGATACTGGACATTGACCTCGGCTTCCCGCAGGGGTTTCAGGATGGCGTTCAATCCTCCGGGCTGATCCGGAATCTCCGCCGCCACCACTTCGCTTTCCTCCAGCTCGTAGCCCGAGGATTTCAGCACATTAATCCCTTTTTTCGGATCATCCAGCACCATTCGGATGGAGGAAAAATCGCTGCTCTCCACTACCGTGATCGCGCGGATGTTAACCCCTTCCTTGCCCAAAAGCTCGCTGACCCGGGAAAGCCGGCCAGGCTTATTGGGTAAAACCACGGAAAGCTGCAGGACAGCCATTATTTTTCCTCCTTTTCAATTGTCTTGTAGCCGAACCGGAGCGCCCGCTGGTTCAATTCGAGCAGTTTGGCCTTGCGCGCCGGGAAGAGCGAAACCAGGGCTTCCTCCAGGGACTTGAGCGTCACCAGGCCGGTCATTCGCGCGAAAGCCCCGAGCATCACGAAGTTTGCCACCCGCAGGTCCCCGAGTTCCAGCGCCCACTTCCCGGCCGGGACTGGAATGACCTTGATATCCTCGCGAATGGTTTCGCCCTCGATCAGGGAGGAATTCAGGATCAGCGTTCCCCCGGACTTGAGGTAATTCTGGAAGCGGAGAAATGCCGGGGTGCTCATCACCACGATGAATTCCGGGGCCGAGGCCACCGGAGAGGCGATTTCGTCGTCGGAAATCGCGATGGTGCAGTTGGCCGAACCTCCCCGGACTTCCGCCCCGTAAGCCGGCAGAAGGGTAACCTGGTGACCGTCCTTCATCACCGCGTTGGCCAGGGCGTAGCCCATCATCATTATTCCCTGCCCGCCGAAACCGGAAAAAACCACCTTAGTTAATGTCATCACTTTACCGATAATTTTTAATGACGAATGACGATTCCATTAAAGTTCAAATTTTAAAATCCAAATGTCAAAATAATGTCAAAATCTCCCTCAACCCCGAAAGGGTTCTCGGGACGAGAACCCCAGAGGGGCAAAATTCAAAGTTTTAGACATTTGGGCTTTGGGCTTTCTTTGGCATTTGAGCTTTGGCATTTGAAATTTATTCTTTATTCGGCTTTCCGGTCCACCAGGACCCCGGGTGGATAGGCCTTGGTCATCACATCCTCAATCCACTTCAGGGAATCCACCGGGCTGAGTTTCCAGTTGGTCGGGCAGGCCGAGAGCACCTCGACCAATGAATATCCCAGGCCCTCCGTCTGGTATTCAAAAGCCTTCCGGAGGGCTTTTTTGAATTTCAGGACGTTTGCCGGAGAAGTCAGCGCCACCCGTTCCACATAACACACCCCCGGTAGGGTCGAAAGAAGTTTGCTTAGGTCCAGGGGATAGCCGTCCTTTTCCGCCGTGCGGCCACCCGAGCAGGTCGTAGATGGCTGGTTGAGCATGGTGGTGGGGGCCATCTGACCTCAGGTCATGCCGTAATTGGTATTGTTGACGTAAACCGTGGTCACCTTCTCGCCCCGGCCCGCGGCATGGAGGGTTTCCCCCGCCCCGATCGAGGCCAGGTCGCCGTCCCCCTGATACGTAAGGACCAGGCTGTTGGGAATCGCCCTTTTGATCCCGGTGGCAACTGCGGTACAGCGGCCGTGGGGGGCTTCAGTCACGTCGATGTCCAGATAGAAATAGGACAGTACCGCGCATCCGACCGGGGCGATCATGATCGCGCGCTCGCGGAAATCGCTCTCTTCCATCAGCTCGGCGATCACCCGGTGGAGAATGTTATGTCCGCAGCCCGGGCAGAAATGAAAGGTCGCCGGCTTGAGCAGGCGGGGACGCTCGAAAACCTTTTTCACCGCGCCTTCCTCACCTTCTGATAATAATTCCGGGAGATCACCCGTCCTAATTCGGCGGGATTGGGGATCGCCCCTCCCCCGGGACGGCCGTAGAAGCTGACCTCGGCCTTCCCTTCCAGGGCCAGGCGCACGTCTTCGATCATCTGCCCGCAGGAAAGCTCCATCACCAGGAAATGCGAAACATGTTCCGCCGCCTTCCGGATCGCCTCGTCCGGAAAGGGCCAGAGGGAAATCGGCCGGATCATCCCGACCTTGAGTCCTTCTTCCCGGACCCGCTTGATCGCGCCTTTAGCGATTCGGGCCACCGAGCCGTAGGCGACCACCGCCAGGTTGGCATCCTCCATCATGAAGGTTTCAAAACGCTTTTCCCTTTTCTCGATTTCCTTATATTTACGGTTAAGCTTCCAGTTGTGCTCTTCCAACACCCCCTCCTCGAGGATCAGGGAGCGGAGCATCCGGCCGGGCCTGGCTTTGGCCCCGGTCAGGGCCCAGTCCTTGGGAGGCAGGTCACTCTTTTCCGGTTCCCGCAACTCCACCGGCTCGGACATCTGCCCGAGCAGGCCCTCGCCCTGAATGATGACCGGGCCTCGGTACTTATCAGCCAGGTAAAAGGCGAGCTGGGTCAGGTCGTAGATCTCCTGGACGGTACAAGGCGCGAGGGTGATGGTCCGGTAATCGCCATGCCCCCCGCCGCGGGTGGACTGGAAATAATCCGACTGGGAAGTGACGATGTTCCCGAGACCGGGTCCGCCCCGGACCATGTTGGCAATCACACAGGGGAGCTCCAGCGCCGCGAGGTAAGAGATCCCTTCCTGCATCAGGCTGATCCCCGGGCTGGAACTGGTGGTCATGGCCCGCCGGCCGGTGGCGGCGGCGCCCAGCACCATGTTGATCGCCGCCAGCTCGCTCTCGGCCTGAACGAAGGCCCCGCCCTTGATCTTGGGCAGATGCTCGGACATGAACTCGGGGATCTCGTTCTGGGGCGTGATCGGGTAACCGAAATAAAGGTGGCATCCGGCCCGGATGGCCGCTTCGGCCAGCGCGTGGTTTCCGGAAAGAAGAACCTTATTCGCGGAAGACTTCAATGACCACCTCCGGGCACATTACCGCGCACTGGGCGCAGCCGGTGCAACCCGCCTCTTCATTAAAGACGGCGGGGTAATATCCAGCCGCGTTGTTGCTGTCGGAAATCTTGATCGCCTGCCGGGGACAAAAGGCCACGCAGTAGCCGCAGCCCTTGCATCCATCCGAGTTGATCCGAATCAGTCCCTTGGCTTTTGTCATAATTCGTGCAAAATCCGTCTGGAACAGTGAACCTGGAACTTGATATCTTCTCCTGTCCCTTTCCTCTTAACCGTGAACCCATGTCCTCCGGAGCCTTGGCGCAGGAGGATTGAACCTAAGTAAATATCTCTAATTTAATTTACCAAATCTAGCAACTGCCGATGAATTTTTCCATTGGTCGCCACGATTTCGGACGGGAGCCCTGATCGTTCCGCGCGGTAATCGGTCACCCTTCCCCCCGCTTCCGTCACCAGCAGGTCCCCGCCGGACACATCCCAGATCTTGAGATCCCGCTCGAAGAAACCGTCAAAACGGCCGCAGGCCACGAAGGCAAGGTCGATGGCCGCCGAGCCATCCCGGCGGATACCCCGGGCCGCCCGGACCACCCGGTTGAACTCCGCCAGCACCCTCCGGGAACGCTCATGGATGTAATATGGGAAACCCGTGACCAGGAGGCTCTTTCCGATTTTTCCCGCCCGGGAAACCCGGATTTTCTTTCGATTCAGAAAAGCACCCTCTCCACGGACAGCGGTGAACATTTCCTTTAAAAACGGCAGATACACGATTCCCAGCTCCACCCGATTCTGCACCCGGAGAGCGATGGAAATCGAGAACAAGGGGTAACCATGGACGAAATTGGTGGTCCCATCGAGCGGATCAATAATCCAGCAGTAATCCGATTCCCGGCAGGAAAGATTTTTGTCCTTTTCCTCCGCCAGGAAAGCATGGTCGGGATAAGCCCGTCCGATCGTCCGGACCAGGGCTTCCTGGGACTTCAGATCCGCGTCGGTGACCAGGTTGATTTCGCCCTTGTACCTGATCGCCCGCCGGCACCCCTGCTCCCGGAGCAGGATCCCCCCGGAGATTTCCGCGGCTTTTATCCCCGTCTCCAGGCATTTTTTTAAATTCAGATTTTGTCCCAAAATGCACTCCTTTTTCCGGCAGAAATGTAACTAGTTACTTTTACCTTTTCCAGAGCCAGTTCGCAATCGTCCTTTATTTAGGACATAGGTTTTAAGCCATGGGTCTCAGGTTTCAGGCAAAGACGTGATACCAGATACCCATCGTTTATCTTTTTTTCTTTTTGGGGGGTTGGTCTCGCTCCTATAAAATCGACCGCCGACCGCGGACGGCCGACCGCCGCTTAAAGAACGTAAGGCGTGAGGGGCCAGGCGTAAATAGGATCCATTGAGTTCGTAGTGTCCCTCAGATAAACACTTCGGGATAAATCCATTGTGTCCATTGTGTTGAAAGAGATAAAAACAATCTATTAAGTCCATTGGGTTAATTGGGTTTTCAGAAACCCGGCTTCCGGCCCGTAGGGCCTACAGCCCGGAGGGAGGGTTGGTCCTCGCGACACCCACGCCTTTGGCGGGGCACGCAAACTCTTTTTGAGCCGACTCTTGATCCCGCCACAGGCGGGACCGGATTACGTGATCGCGCACATTGGTTTGGGGAGCGAGACCAACCCCCCAAAAAGAAATAAATGCTAACGAAAACCGAGATTGCCACGCCCCGCCAAGGCGGGGCTCCCTGGCCGACACGAGCCGTCGGCTCGGGCAGGCGCAATGACGAGTGTTGTCCGGAAAGAGAGATTCTTCGCGGAGTTTATACTGAACGGAGCAAATGCGCTCAGAATGATGTATTAAAACCGCGGTCGGCGGTTGCAAATATGACCTTGAACCCTCCAACTCTTTCTAGTAGCTTTGGTAGGAGCGGCGCGGACACTCCCAACCTTTTATAATTATGAATCCTAATTTGGAAAAATCCCTCGACCAGCGACTGAAGCAGGAATTACCCCCGCCCCTTTCGCAGGCCATCCCCGCCCTGGGAAGAATGGGGGAAAAGCTCGGGCTCCGGGTTTTTCTGGTCGGAGGATTCGTCCGCGATCTGCTCCTCCACCGACAAATCCTGGATATTGACATCGCGGTCGAGGGCCGCGAGGGAGCGGCCCGGCTGGCCCTGGGATTTTCCCGCCAGGAAAAAATCCTGGTCCAGGGGTATCCTCATTTCGGAACTGCCACCCTCCACCTCCCCGGAAATTACCGGATCGACCTGGCCACCACCCGAAAAGAAACCTATCCCGCCCCCGCCGCCCTGCCCCGGGTCCGGCCCGGAAACATTCACGAAGACCTTTACCGCCGGGACTTTACCATCAACAGCCTGGCCCTTTGCCTGCATCCTTCCGAATTCGGGAAAATGCTCGATCCTTTCGGGGGCTGTCTGGATCTTAAGCGCCGCCGGCTTCGGGTCCTGCACCCGCGGAGTTTCTCGGATGATCCCACCCGGATATTCCGGGCCCTCCGGTTCGAGCAAAGGCTGGGGTTCCGCCTCGCCCCCGACAATCTGCTCTTGATCCGGAAAGCCCTGGCGGCTAACGCCATTTCCCGTCTCTCCGGAACCCGGCTCCTCGCCGAAATCAAATTTTCGCTTTCCCTCCCCGAGACTGCTCCCCTCCTGGCCCGGATGGGTAGGCTTCGAATCCTGGCCGGGATCGACCCTTCCTTGAAATTCGGCCCGGAAACCGCCCGGGTCACGCGCAGTTTGCAGAAAAGCCTTCAATGGTTCGGAACCGCGGCCGGGGCTGGAAATTTCCCCGGTTTCGAACCCTGGGTGGCCAATCTGATCGCGCTGACGGCCAACCTGCCGGAGAAAAAGCTCGAGCATTTCGTCGCGCGCCTCGCTCCCAGCGCCAAAGTACGTAAAAAGATCGCCTGGGACCGGACGCGGGGAAAAATGGCCCGGGAAATGCTGGAAGCCAACCCGCGAATGAAAAAGAGCCTGATTTTTTCCCAGCTCCATCAATTTCCGCCGGAAGCTATCCTTTTTCTGGAAGCGCAAACCCAAAAAGAACCAGCCCGGAAAGCCCTCCGGTTCTTTCTCCACGGACAGGCCTTCACGAAACCGGAAACCGATGGTCAAGATCTGAAGCGGCTCGGGATCCCCCCGGGACCGCTTTATCGGGAGATTCTGGCCCGTCTCCGGGACTTAAAAATGAACGGGGAGACGCGGACGAAGAAACAAGAGCTGGAATGGGTGCGGAAGCAGTATGGACCGCACTTGCGTAATCACCACTAACAAGACGGCATTTCCGGCATTTTCACCCAAACCCTTGACATTTACTTTAGGAGAAATTATTAGTAGCGTTGTAAAAAGTGTATACATTCGCAGGTAATAAATTTTAGCAGTTTAAAGAAAGGAGGGTTAAGGTGAAGATCGGGGTATTAATGAAGCAGGTTCCGGATACCGAAACCAAAATCCGAATTAAGGACGATGCCTCCGGGATTGTCACGGACGGGATCAAGTGGGTCATGAATCCATATGATGAATACGCAGTCGAAGAGGCTCTCCGAATCAAGGAGAAAAAAGCCGGCAGCACCGTCGCCATCATTTCCATGGGGCCCAAGCGCTCGGTGGAAACCATCCGCACCGGTCTGGCCATGGGGGCGGACAGCGGCATCCTGATTGACGACCCGGCCTTTGAAGGCGCCGACTGCTATGCCACGGCCAAAGTCCTGGCCAAGGTCCTGGAGCCGGAAAAATTCGATCTGCTCCTCTGCGGCAAACAGGCGATCGACGATGACTCCGCCCAAGTCCCGCAGACGGTGGCCGAACTCCTGGGTATTCCCCAGGCCATGGTCATCGAAAAACTGATTATCTCCGATGACGGCAAGAAAGCCACCTGTTACCGCCGGGTTGAGGGCGGGGCCAAGGAAGTCCTGGAAGTGGAACTCCCCGCCATCATCGCCGCGGAAAAAGGTTTGAACGAACCTCGTTATGCCTCCCTGCCCGGGATTATGAAAGCCAAGTCCAAGCCCATGAAGGAAGTTAATTTGAGCACTCTCGGCCTGAAGGCCGAAGAGGTCGGAGCCAAAGGGGCCAAGCTGAAAGTCAAAAAATATTCCCTGCCCGCGGATAAGGCGCCGGGAAAAATCGTCCCGGGCGAGCCGGAAGATGCGGCCCGGGCGCTGGTAAAAATGCTGAGGGAAGAGGCGAAAGTCGTTTAATTTCGCAAGAGCAAACGGACTTGCGACCGAACTAATTCAGAAGGAGGAATGACGCCATGGCAAACGAGGTATGGATTTACGCTGAACATAAAGACGGGAAGTTGAAAAAGAGCGCGCTGGAACTCCTTTCCGGCGCCCGTTCCCTCGCCAACGATCTCGGCACCCAGCTGGTGGCGGTCACCCTGGGATGCGGCCTGGAAGCGATGGTCAAGGAGCTGGGGGCTTACGGTGCAGACAAGGTTATCATCGCCGAGAACGAAGCCCTGAAGAGCTACCTCGCCGTCGCTTACGCCCAGACCCTCGCCGGCCTGGCCAAGCAGCACCAGCCGGCCATCCTGCTGGGACCGGCCTCGGCCCAGGGCAAGGACCTTTTCCCCCGGGTGGCGGCCAAGCTCGGCACCGGGATGGCCTCCGACTGCATCAAAATTCAGCTGGACGGCCAGAAGCTCCTCTCCCCGGTCCGGCCGATGTACGCCGGCAAGGCGCTGGTGGAAGCCAATATCCCCGAAGCCAGGCCCCAGATGGCGACCGTCCGGCCCAACGTCCTGGCGGTAGCCCCGAAGCAGGAGGGCAAGCAGGCCCAGATCGAAAAAGTGGCGGTCGAAGCCCCCAAGGATCTGAAGACCATCCTGAAAGAAATCGTCAAGGGCGCCAAGGAAACCGTGGACCTGACTGAAGCCACTATCATTATTTCCGGCGGCCGGGCCATGAAGGCGGCCGATAATTTCAAGATTCTCTGGGATCTGGCCGAGGTCTTCGGGTCCGGAACCACCGTGGGCGCTTCCCGCGCCGCGGTTGACTCCGGCTTCGCCCCCGCGGACATGCAGGTCGGGCAGACCGGCAAGGTCGTCAACCCCACCCTTTACATCGCCTGCGGGATTTCCGGAGCCATCCAGCACCTGGCCGGAATGCGCACCTCCAAGTTCATCGTCGCGATCAATAAGGACGCGGATGCCCCGATCTTTCAGAAAGCCGATTACGGGATCGTCGGCGACCTGTTCAAGGTTGTCCCGGTCCTGACCGAAGAGGTTAAAAAACTGAAAGCTCAGGATTAACAACCTGAAAGCCCAGGAGTAAATAGCCATGATTGAAACTGCACAGAGGGAAGTATTCGGTCATATCCCCCACGCGCTGGAGATCGGTCATTACGTCCTGTCGGTCCTGGCGGTCGTTTTCCTGGCCTACGGGATCTACCGCCGTTTCAACATCTGGCGGATGGGGAAAATCGAGGGACGGGAAGGCGCTTTCAAACCCGGGATCAAAGGGATGCTGGAGGATGTCTTCCTCCTGATGGAAAGCCCTTCCGTCATGAGCAATTACTTCAAGCGCCTCTGGAGATTCATCCGGGACGGCGCCCTCCAGCTCCGGCCCCTGCGGGAACTTTACCCGGGGTTGATGCACATCCTGATTTTCTGGGGGATCGCCATCCTCCTCGTCGGAGCGTTGGTGGACGCGGTGGACCACTATATCTCCCTCTTCCTCTCTCCTGCCTTGCATTTCAACCAGGGATTCTTTTATATCGGCTTCTCCATCTTTCTGGAATTCGTCGGCCTGGGCTTCGTGCTCGGCCCGGCGATCGCCATCTTCCGGCGGTACATCCAGCGCCCGCCGCGGCTGAGTGATACCAAGGGGGAGGACGCCCTGGTCCTCGGGCTCCTGCTCTTCATCGCGGTTTCCGGCTTCCTGCTTGAGGGCCTCGGACAGGTTCTCGACCAGCCCGCCTGGGGAAAATGGTCTTTTGTCGGATTCGGAATTGCCTCCGTTCTGAAACCGCTTGGCTTCGCAGGCAGTCTTTACGTCCCCGTCTGGTTCATGCACCAGGTCACCGCGCTCGCCTTCATTGCCATCATTCCCTACACCAAGCTTTTCCACATCATCACCTCCTCGATGACCCTCTACCTGGCCCCGGTGGATGAAGCCAAGGGCGCCCTCTCCACCCCCTTCAGCCTGAAGGAAATGATGGAGGCGACGACCGAGGTCCAGTTCAAGCTCGGGGCGGACCGGATCGAGGACTTTACCTTCAGCCAGCTGGTTTCCCTGGACGGCTGCACCCGGTGCGGGCGCTGCCAGGATAACTGCCCGGCGCATCTGTCCGAGCGGCCGCTTTCGCCCAAGGAACTCATCCAGGACCTGAAAACCCACATGCTGGAGAAGGCCAAGGCCATCTCCCAAGGTAAAGAAGCGAAACCCCTCCACGAGGAAGCCATCAAGGCCGAGTCCCTCTGGGCCTGCACCACCTGCCGGAACTGCATCGAACACTGCCCGGTGGGCATCCAGCATCTTCCCTTTATCATGGACCTCCGCCGCTCGCTGGTGGGCGAGGCCAAGATCGACCACCTCCAGCGCCAGTCCCTGATGAACACCACCAACAACTACAATCCCTGGGGCATCGCCTTCAGCGATCGGGCCGCCTGGGCCGCGGACCTGAAAATCCCCCGCGCGGCCGAGGGTGACTTTGAATATCTCTATTTCGTCGGCTGCGCCGGCACCTACGACCAGAAGGCCCAGAAAATCGCCCTGGCCATGGTCAAAGTCATGAGAGCCGCCGGGATCAAGTTCGCCATCCTGGGCGAGCAGGAAAAGTGCTGCGGTGAGTGGGTCCGCCGGCTGGGTGACGAAGGCCTCTACCAGCAGCTGGTGATGGATAACACCGAGGTTATGAATCAGGCCGGGGTGAAAAAGATCATCACCGCCTGCCCCCATTGCTTCACCACCCTGAAAGACGAATACCCGACCCTGGGAGGCAAGTACGAAGTCTTCCATCAAAGCCAGCTGGTCAGCGAGTGGGTCAGGTCCGGCCGGATCGCCCTGAAAAAAGAGCTGGACCTGAAAGTCGCCTATCACGATTCCTGCTACCTGGGCCGGTATAACGACATTTACGAACAGCCCCGCAGCCTGATCCAGGCCATTCCCAAGACCCAGCTGGTGGAAATCGAGCGGAATCATAATAAGAGCTTCTGCTGCGGAGCCGGCGGCGGCGGAATGTGGGCGGAATTCGAGAAGGGGCGCAAACCCAGCGAACTGCGGCTGGAAATGGCGCTCAAGTCCGATCCCGGGATGATCGTCACCGCCTGCCCTTATTGCATGACCATGTTCGAGGACGCGATGAAGGTCAAGGACATCGAAGGGAAGGTCCAGCTCAAGGACGTGGTCGAACTGGTGGCTGAGCATATGGCGGTCTAGAATCTTTCAATAATATCTTTTTTGAAAAGCCCCGGTTATTCTTAGGCCGGGGCTTTAATTTTACTTTTTCAGTATGGAATTTGTGTTTGACCTAATAAATCTTTCCGTAGTTGCCCGATTTATCGGGCTTCTTAGAAAACCGCCGATGAATCGGCATACTACAAAATAATCCGACGGGTCATGGAGAACCACAACCGATTCAAATCTCCGCAGGACCCGGAAGTCGGGCGCTTCCTGAAATCACTCGGGATTCACCCCCTGCCCACCCGTCTTCCCTACCCGGCCCCCAGCCAGGTCAACGCCTACCTGATCGAGGGTGACGGCCTGCTTCTGATCGACACGGGATTGAACGAAGACGAAACCTGGGAAACCCTGGAAAATGATTTTGCCCGTCTCGGTCACACCTTCGCGGAGGTCCGCCGGATTTACCTGACCCACGGCCATCTGGATCATTACGGGATCGCCCGCAAGATCCAGGACCTCTCCGGGGCCAAGGTTTATATCCACCCGCGGGACCGCGCCAAGGTCCTGGCGCCCACCCCGGAAAAGCAGAAAGCCGAAAAAGCCCTCTACCGGAATTACCTGATGGGAGCGGGTTTCCCGGAAGAAGAGACGGATAACATCCTCCAATTCTCCGAGGCGTTCCGGCACCATGCCCTTCCGCTCGAGAAGCTGGAAATGGTGGATGAAGGCGAAATCATCAAATGGGGCCAGGTAATCCTCAAGGTGATGAACCTGCCCGGGCATACCCGCGGAATGATCAACTTTTACGAACCCCGTCACCGCCTCCTATTTTCCGGCGACCATATTCTCTCCGATATCTCGCCCAATCCCCTGCCCGACCTGGACGCGGCCATAAGTACCCAGGAACTGGAGCTAAAAACCGGGGGAAACGGTTCGGATCCTTTTCCCCGATTCCTGAGCCTGATCCAGTACCTCGTCTCGATCCAGCGGGTCCTGTCCCTCGACCTGGACCTGATCCTCCCCGGCCACGGGGAGCTGATCGTGGACCACCGCCAGCTGCTCCTCGACCTCGGCCGCTTCTACCAGGAACGGCAGGGTAAAATCATGGCCATCCTGGGAAGTAAGGAGCTCACCCCGATGGATATCTCCCGGGAACTCTTTCCGGGGGTTTCGGCTTTCGAGGTCATCCTGGCCATCTCCGAGGTGGTCGGGAATGCCGAGGTCCTGGAGGAACAGGGCCGGCTGGTGCGGGAAATCAGGGACGGGAAAATCCGCTACCGGAAGAAGTAGCGGAAAGATTTGACACTCTTTTCCGATTAATGTAATTCTTACCTAATCGCTATGAGAACCGTCTATCGACAGACAGTCCTTTTATTCCTGGTCTGCGCCATGGCTTTCTCAGGCTGCCAGGGGAAAAAACCCGACTTCCAGTCCAACCGGCTGACCCGGGTCCATACCGACCTCAGTTATATAAAGGATGAATTCGGGCGCTACGTTTATTTCCACGGGGTCAACGCCAGCGCCAGCGCCAAGTTCCCGGCCAACGAGGACCAGCAGAAGTTCGTCATCAATGATGCGGACGGCATCCCCTCCTATGTCGGCAAGCCCTTCCCCCTGGCTGACGCCGACCGGCATTTCCAACAGCTGCACGATCTCGGTTTCAATTCCATCCGCCTGATCATGACCTGGGAGGCCATCCAGCCGGAGGCCCCCGGGAAATTCGACCAGGAATACCTGGACTACATCCAGCAGATCGTGGCCAAGGCCAACGAGCACCACGTTTACGTCCTGATGGATATGCACCAGGACCTCTTCAGCCGCTTCATGATCAGCAAATTCAACGACATGTTCGATATCCTCAAAACCGGGATCATCAAGCACGGAAGCATGGAAGCCATGGTGGCAGCCCTGGTTCCTCCTTATAACAACGCGGTCCGCGGCGACGGCGCCCCCAAGTGGGCGGTGCAGGCCATCATGCCCGAGAAAAACCTGGATTCCAGTCACTGGGGATCTCCCCGGATCTTCGGCCGTCTCGACGCCAATTCCCTGAATGTCATCAACAGCCTGGCTGGGAAATTCCTGGGATCCAGCTTTTCGCTTCCTCCCGATATTCTGAACATCGTCCAGCCCGACGGCCCCTTCGACATCACCGAGACCAGCGATTTCCTCCCCCTGACCATGTGGGGGGTCAACGGGGGCATCTCCCTCGACATGCAAAGGTGCTTCGCCGCCTTCTTCGCCGGCCGGGATGCCTATCCCACCCTCCTGGTCGACGAGCAGGGCCATCGTTCGGCCAATGGGAGAAACATCCAGGACTTCCTTCAGGATCAATACACCGCCGCCTGGG
>JAPLJL010000253.1 GCA_026388615.1 Pseudomonadota bacterium
GGAGAAAAAAAAGATGATTAACCGCAGACTCCTGGCCGTCACCTTCGCCCTGGTGTTCGCGGGCCTGGTTTCCGGCTGTTCGCGGATGAACGCGTATTATTTCCACCTGCCCCCCGCTCAATTCGGGGTCAAGGTCGAGAAGGATGTCATGGTGCCCATGCGCGACGGTGTCAACCTGGCCACGGATGTTTACCTGCCCAAGGCCCCCGGCTCCTTCCCCGTCCTCTTCACCCGGCTCCCCTACGGGAAACGCTTCGCCGGGCTCCTCCCCATGATCGGCCGGATTTTCGCCGAAAGGGGTTATGTCTTCGTCATTCAGGATGTCCGCGGGCGCTTCAAATCCGAGGGAAGATTCTTTCCCTTCGTCGATGACGCCCAGGACGGCATCGACAACTTCCGCTGGATCCAGAAACAACCCTGGAGCAACGGCCGGATCGGGAGCTGGGGTTTAAGCTACCTGGGGTACATCCAGTGGGTAATCGCCCCTTCCCTCCCCGAGCTGAAGGTCATGTCCCCGGCGATCACCACCCCGAATATGCACGAAGCCATTTTCCGGGGCGGGGTAATGAACCTGCTCACCATCTACACCTTCTTCGGTTTCACCGGGATCAAGGAAACCTCTTTCCTGAATCCCCTGAACCACTTCGACGCCCTTAAAACCCTGCCCGTGGAAAAGATCGACGACGCCCTCGGCGAGGACAACTATTATTTCAACGAGGTGGCGACCCCCGAGCGCTCCCGGCATCTCCTGGAAAAGATCGACTTCAAGGATTCCTATTCCCGGGTCCAGACCCCGGCGCTCATGGTGTCCGGCTGGTATGACATGTTCCTCGGTCCCCAGATCAACGATTTCCAGCGCCTCCGGAAAGAAGGGAAGGGCGCGGCCCGGCAGTCCCGGCTCATCATCGGCCCCTGGGCGCATGTCCTGCTCGGCGGGGACGGGACGGACGACATCAAGGTCAAGGAAAACGTTTTCGAGTTCCCGGAGACATTTGCCTGGTACGACCACTGGTTGAAAGGGGTGGATAACGGGGCGGAAAAGCTTCCGGCCATCCGCTATTTCCTGATGGGGGCCAATGAATGGAAAACCGCGGAGGACTGGCCGCCCGCCGGTTTCGCGCCCGCGGAATACTATCTGCACAGCCAGGGCCAGGCCAATACCGTTTCCGGGAACGGCGGTTTAAGCCGGGATCCGGCCGGCAGCGAAAATACGGATAGTTTTGAGTATGACCCCCTGAACCCGGTCCCCACCCGGGGCGGGTCCACTCTTCTCATTCCCTTTTTCACCACCCACTGTCGTGCCTCCTGGCTTTACGGCCCGGCCAACCAGCTCCCGCTCGAATCCCGGAAAGACGTTCTGGTTTACACCACCCCGCCGCTCATCGAGCCGCTGGAGGTTTCGGGCTACGAGTACACCATCGACCTCTGGCAGACCGCCAACCTCTTCCGCGCCGGCCACCGGATCCGGGTGGAGATTTCCTCCTCAAACTTCCCTCGCTACGTGCGCAACCTGAACACCGGGGGAGACCTGGCTCTGGAAACAAACCCGGTCACCGCCCACCAGCAGATTTACCACGACGCGGAGCATCCCTCCCGTCTGATCATCTGGGCGAAACCCGCGGCGGCCCTGGCGCCGGCTCCCGCCCCCGTCCCATGAACAATTTACCCTTCGACCCTTTTCTTTTCTCTCATTGCTCTTTGCTCATTGCTTGCCCTGAGCCTGCGAAGGGCTTGTTGCTTTTTTTCAGTCCCTTGACCCCTCGACCCCTCGAACCCTTGAACCCTATTTATTAAAAAAGGAGGTTTTTATGGCCGAACAGTTAACGCTGGAAAAATTAAAGAATTCGGTGGGAAAAGAGGTCGCGGTTTCGGACTGGTTTGAGGTGACCCAGGACCGGATCAACACCTTCGCCGATTGCACCGATGACCACCAGTGGATCCATGTGGACCCGGTCAAGGCCAAGGAAGGCCCCTTCAAAACCACTATCGCCCACGGCTTTCTGACCCTCTCCCTGCTTTCGCATTTCCATTTCGAGGTAAAGGTCTTCCCTTCGGATATCAAGCTGGCCGTGAACTACGGTCTGAACAAAGTCCGGTTTTTAAATCCCGTGACCGTGGGGAGTAAGATCCGCGCCCGCTTCAAGGTTCTGGAAATGGCGGAAAAGGGAAGCGGCCGGATCCTGATGAGCCTGGAGAACACCATCGAGGCGCAGGGCCAGGACAAGCCCGCGATGATCGCCGAAACCCTGACGCTGCTGTTTGTTTAGTAATTTTCATGTGTCGGTGCCAGTGTCGGTGCCAGAAAAAGGCGGGGACAAGCCCCGCCACCACAAAAACATAATCTATTTTCTGAAAATGTAGGGGAACCCCTTGTGGGCTCCCTTTCCGGAAGGGGAGCCGTTTCTTCGGCTCCCTTTTTTATTAAGAATATTTTAAGGGGAATTCGAAAAGCATTTTCTTGACAATCACACGCCACCGGGTAACATAGGTTGATCGGAAAGAAAAAAATGGATCTCGGCAGATACCCTCATCGGAAAATCCTCCTTGGATTATTTTTATTCCTACTGCTTTCCTTTCCCCTCATTATTTACCCCGGACAGCAAAAAAAAGAGGTTCTGGTTATCTTCGAAGTGGGACTGAAAGGTTTTACCTCAACACCCATTCAGGGAGGGGTTTTATCGGACGCCCTCACCGCTGAGTTTGCCGAGATCGGCAAATTCAATCTGGTCGATCGGGACACCCTTTATTATTTTTTCAAACAAATACAGGAAAAAACCAAGAAACCTTGTCAAGGTCCGGAATGCCTGGCTGATCTCGCCGCCGAGCTGGATGCGGATTTGTTTGTAAAAGCGGAAGTCAGTAAAGCGCAAGAAAATTGTATATTTTCGGCCAAGCTTTACAAACGCAATCCTCGAACGCTCATTTATTTTGTTGATCAGTCAAAAATCGAGATTTGTCCATGCCAAACTGACGATTTGGAGAAAAAGGCACATATCTTAGGAAGGAAGCTTACCGGTCAAGAAACAGGAAAAGAGGAAAAGGGCGGAGAGGTTGGGCCCGGAAAACCTACTGGGCCCGGGAAGGGTAAGCCGGCCTTTGTCCAGGGTGGTGTCTGGACAACCAAAGCTTCCCTGCACGAAACCCGTTATTATCCGGGAGCCGCAGTTCTAAACGGGATACTCTACGCAATCGGGGGCTGTCCCTCCGGAGCCTGCGGGACAACCGTTACGTCATCCATGGAAGCCTACAACCCCAGCATCGATACCTGGACCATGAAACCTCCCATGCCCACCGCCCGGGGTTGGCTGGCCGCCGCGGGGATCGATGGCCTCCTCTACGCGATCGGAGGCACTGCCGGGGGTAGAAACTTTTACAACACCCTGGAGGTCTACAATCCGGCAACCAATACCTGGATGATGAAATCCCCCATGCCGTCCCCCCGGGCCGCGCCCGCCGTCGGAGTTATCAACGGGAAGCTTTATGTGGCCGGGGGACTGGCCACCACCAGCACTATCCCGGTGCCGGTGGTAAACGCGCTGGAGGTTTATGACCCCGAAACGGATACCTGGATCATGAAGCCTCCCATGCCGACCGCCCGGGCATATCCGGGGGCCGGGGTAATAGACGGAAAACTTTACGTGTTTGGAGGTCAGGACATATTTAACAATACCTTGGCGGTATTGGAAGTTTTCAGTCCAGAAAATAACTCCTGGACAACTCATGCTCCCATGCCGACCGCCCGAGTCGCCCCCGGCGCTGGTGTCATTAATCGAAAACTTTATGTGATCGGGGGCCAAGCCAATGGTCCCGAGATTTATGGAACCTTGGAGGTTTATGACCCGATGAACAACGAATGGGTTACCATGCCCCCTATGCCAACCCCGCGGTCTGGACCGGGCGTCTGGGTTGTTAACGGCTTGCTTTATGTAGGAGGAGGCTACGGTCAATCCCCGCTTTCCACTTTAGAGGTTTTCACCCCTTATCAAAAAAATCTCAGATAATCTTCGCTCGGGGCATAGAGCATAGGGTAAAAGAAAATCTTCCCATGTTTGGGCGGGGATGAACCCCGCCCCTACAAAAACTTTCCCGATAACCAAGCAGGGGTCCAGTGATTGACCGTCGCAAGTTTCTGCTCATCTCAGGAGGAGCCGCTTTTGGCGTTCTGGCCGGCAGGCCAGGTGCCGGCTCCTGG
>JAPLJL010000260.1 GCA_026388615.1 Pseudomonadota bacterium
ATGCTTCCAGGGCGATACCCAGATCGGAAACCGCCTTCCGGACCAGGCCGGTTTCCGGTTTCCGGCAGGCGCATCCCTCATCGGGCCGGTGGGGGCAGTAATATGCCCCGTCCAGAAAAGCGCCCCCGGCCCCCAGCAAATCCTCCAGCCTGAGCTCCACCACCCGGACCCGGCTCTCGCTGGCCATTCCCCGGTTCACCACGGATTGATTCGAGATCAACACCGCCAGATAAGGGCTCGCGTTAATCCTCCGGATGGCTGCCTCCGCCCCGGGGATGATTTTCAGGTCCTCCGGCCGGGTGAGATAGCCGTTATCCTCGTTGATCGTCCCATCCCGGTCCATGAAAATCGCCGGAGACCGGTCCCGGAGCCGGGCCAGGATCATCCGGAATAATTCTTCGCCGCGCTCGAGCTGGAGTTCCCCCCGCGCCTCCCACCACTCGGGACCCGCGGGCCGCCCCGTCCGCCGGAGCTTTTCCAGCCTGGCCCCGTCCTTCTCCGTAGTCAGGATTAAATCAATCCCTTTCTCCCGGGCCCGGCTTTCGATCCGGGCCAGGTCCTTTTCCCCATAAGGGAAATGATCCGGATAAATAACTTTTTCCCGGACCTGGACCCCTTCTTTTTCCAGGGACGCGAAAAAGGATTCCGGCCGGCCGATCCCTGCCAATCCCAGGGCCGCCCGGCCCCGGAAACCCGGGCCAGTTCCGCCTGCCATTCCGGATCGGGATTCTCCTCGGAAACCACGACCAGATCCGCCCGCCTGATCCCGGAGAACGGCTCGCGGAGGGTGCCCCGGGGAAAAAGCCTGCGATCCAGCGGTCCCGGCCGAGCCGGGACCGTCAGGATTTCGAGATCCTTTTTTAAACGATGATGGGAAAAACCGTCGTCCAGCAAAATCACCTGCGGACTTCCCTGCCGGAAGAGCAATTCCCCGGACCGGCGGCGGTCCTTTCCGACCCCGATCTTGACCCCGGGAAGCCAGCGGGAGAGCAAAAGTGGCTCGTCTCCTACCTGCGCAGAGTCGGGTTCATTCTTCCCGGTTCCGGAGATGATGATTTCCGTTTTTCCGCTCCGGCCGTAGCCCCTGGTCAAAACGGCCGGCCGGATCCCGGAGAGAGAAAACTTTTCCGCCAGGAAGCGAACCAGGGGGGTTTTCCCCGTGCCGCCGAGGTGCAAATTGCCGACGGAGATTACCGGAACCGGAAAGGACCGGGAGCGGATGAGCCCGAGCCGGAAAACCAGCTCCCGCGCCCGGAGCAGCAGGGCATAACAACAGGAAAGCAGCCAGAGAGGTCCCGCCCCCAGCGGGTTCCCCGCGACCCGGGGCCAGAGACTTTCCAATTTAAAAGCGATCCGTTTTATTAACATGAGAAATAGGGTTCCAGGTTCACGGTTCCAATTAAAAGTTCAAATTTCAAAATCCAAATGTCAAAACAATGTCAAAGTTCAAAGAAATCCCCGAAAAATACAAAGCAAAATACGGAGTTATGATTTTTTTGTTTTTTGAACTTTATTTGAACTTTGAGCTTTGACATTTGAACTTTATCTTCCCCCTCGAACCCTTGAACCCTGGGACCCGTGAACCCTTTTTTTTATTCCAGATATGGTCTGATCCGTTCGAAATAACTTTCCAGGATCCCACCCTCCCCCCGGACGAAGGTCCTGGCCTTCTCCCCGAGTTCCCGGGTCGCCTTGAAGTTATCCAGCAGTTCCCTGACCTTTTTCACAATTTCATCCGGGTCCCGGACCAGGAATCCAAATCCCTCCTGCAGAAATTGCGCCGCGGTTTCCTTCTGCTTCTCCAGGTGGGGCCCGAAAAGCACCGGTTTGCCCCAATAGGCGGCTTCTACCAGGTTATGCCCTCCGACCGGGACCAGGCTCCCCCCGACGAATACCACCCGTCCCAGGGAATAAACCTCACTCAGCTCACCGATCGTATCGAGGATCAAAACCGGAGGTGGCGGCCCGTTGCGGGCGTCGAGCCGGCTTCGGAGCCAGAAATCCACCCGGTTTTCCTTTAACAACCTTTCCAGCTCCCCGACCCGGTTCAACTTCCGGGGAGCCAGAATCAGTTTGAAGCCCGGATAACGGGAGGACAATTTTAAAAAGGCCTGGAGCAGAATTTCCTCTTCGCCCGGGTGGGTGGATCCCGCCACCAGGACCGGGTCTCCGGGTTGCGGGAGAAAACTTTTTCGGATCGTTTCCAGGAATTCCGGGGGGGCGCCCCCCGGAAAGGAATGGTCTCCGGCCCACTTCAGGTCACCCAGGACCTCGACCTTTTCCGGACCCACCCCCAGGTTAACCAGCCGTTGCGCGTCCTGCTCGCCCTTGACCAGGAAGAACTCGATCCCGTCGGTAAATTCCCGGAAGAAGGACCTGGCCAGGCGGTATCCACGAGCTGACTTCTCCGAAATCCGGCCGTTCAAGAGGCAAACCGGGATCCCGAGTCTGCGGGCGGAATGGAGAAAATTAGGCCAGAGTTCCGCTTCGAAAAGAATAATGAGCTGGGGACTGATCAGTTTCTGGGCCCGGCGAGTCAGGAAGCCCAGGTCGAGGGGCAGAAAAAATACGCGCGCTCCCGGGAAATGCTTCCGGGCCTGATCCCTGCCGATGGCGCTGGTCACGGAAATCACCACCTCTTCCCCGGTGCGGGTGGAAAGCAACCGGGTGATCAGGGGCTTAGCCGCCTCCAGCTCGCCGACGGAAGCGCAGTGGAACCAGATCGGATGGACCAGCCCGGCGCTGGCAGGAGAGAACCCCAGCCGCTCGGAAAAACCCTGCCGTTCCCGAGGGTTGAATAAAAGCCAGACCAGCCAGAAGGGAGAAGTCAGAAGAAAAAAAAGCGAGACAACCAGGCTGTAAAAAATGTAATAAACGGAACTGGAAAAAGAGCGGGATTTTTCCCGCGCCCTGCGGTCGGCCTCCTCGGTCAGCTCGTTCATCAATTTTTCCAGATTCTTCCGTTCCTCTTCAAAATCCCGGGAATCGGCTTTGACCCGAAAGGGCCGCCCCCAGAGATAAATACCCCGGGAAAAAGGGAGGGGAAGCTCGAACCGGTCCCAGCTTTTGAAACGAATCTTCCTCCCGGAAGCGAAAGTCAGGGGGACGATCGGAGCGCCCGTCCGCCGGGCCAGTTCAATCACCCCCGGTTTGATTTCCCGGGCCGGACCCCGGGGCCCGTCGGGGGTAATCCCCGCTTCGAACCCCTCCCGCATCGCCTGTTCCATTTTCAGGAGCGCCTCCGCCCCCTGCCGGCTGCTGGACCCGCGCACGGTTTCGAGTCCGAAGTAGCCGAGCACCCGGCTGACCAGTTCCCCGTCACGGGAGGGACTGATCAGGACTTTTACACCATGCCCCCGGTAGACGAAAGGCAGAACCGCCATTCGGCTGTGCCAGAAGGCGACGATCACGGGAACTTTTCTCCGCCAGAATTGATCGATCCGTTCCGGAAACAGCTCCCGGACGAAAAGGGTTTTCCAGATCCCGGACAAGATCAGCCAGATCACCGGAGGCAACCGGTCCAACAGCCAGTTTTTAATCCCGGAATTCATGAGTTATGGGTGATAGGTCATGGGGACTGGGTTTAGGATTAGAAATTCGTCATTAGAAATTAAATATTTATGAGTTATGGCTTACCCTTCACCCTTTGCTCTTCCTCCCGAGAGGCTTCGTAGAGACGGGCATACTCCCCTTTCCGCTGGAGCAGGTCGGCATGCGTACCCTCTTCCTCGATTCTGCCCTCCGCCAGGACCAGGATCCGGTCCACCTTGCGAATCGTGGAAAACCGGTGGGCCACGACCAGGGTGGTTCTCCCCTGCATCAGGTTTTCCAGGGCTTTCTGCACAATGGACTCCGATTCGCTGTCCAGGGAGGAGGTTGCCTCATCGAGGATCAGGATGGGCGCGTCCTTGAGCAGGGCCCGGGCGATGGAAATCCGCTGGGCCTGCCCGCCCGAGAGTTTGACCCCGCGCTCTCCGATAACCGTGTCGTAACCCTCGGAAAAAGTGGTAATAAAATCATGGGCGTAAGCGTCCCGGGCCGCGGCCTCGACCTCCGCCTGCCCCCGATCCGGTCTCCCGTACGCGATGTTGGCCCGGATGGTATCGTTGAAAAGCACCGTCTGCTGGGAAACCAGCGCGATCCGCCCCCGGAGGGATTCCCGTGAATAGTCCCGGTAATCCATCCCGTCGATCCGGATCTCCCCCCGGGTGGGTTCATAATAATGGAGGAGAAGATTCATGAGCGTGGTCTTTCCCACCCCGCTGGCCCCGGCGAAAGCCACCACTTCTCCTTTCCTGATTTTGAGATTAATTCCGGTCAGGACCCATTCCTCCCGATACCGGAAGGACACGTCCCGGAACTCAATTCCCTCATTCGGACCCAGGAATTTTATTCCAGTTTTAACCTCTTCCCCCGGGGTATCGAGCAGGGTGAAGATACGCTCGGCGGCCGCCGCGCCCTCCTGGATCGCCTGGTTGGAGTTGTTCAGCCTTTTAATCGGCTGGTAAAGCAGGAAGACCGCGGTCAGGAAGGAGGCGAAATCACCCGGGGTCATCGTCCCCGAGATCACCATCTTTCCCCCGACGATGATGATCGCCGAGGCCCCCAGCGCCCCGAAGAATTCCATCAGGGGTGAAGAAATAGACCTAATTTTAATCGCCCGGAGCATCAGGTCCAGAAATTTCCGGTTCTCTTCCTGGAAACGGGCCGCCTCGTATTCCTCCATCCCGAAAGCCTTGACGATCCGTGATCCGGTGAAGCTCTCCACCATCAGGGTGTTAATCCGGCCCATCCGGGCCTGTCCTTCTCCGGAAAGCTTCTTCACCCGGCGGCCGAAGCCCAGGATGGGAAGAACCACCACCGGGAAAACGATGACGGCGGTGGCGGCCAGCAGGGGACTGCGGAGAAAAACCACGATCACCAGGCCGACGATGGTCAGACAGTCGAGAATCAGGCCGGTAATCGCGCTGGTCAGGGCCGACTGGGTAATCTGAACATCGTAAGTGATCCGGGAAATCAGGACCCCGCTGGGGGTATCGTCGAGGTAGGACACGGGTAAAAACTGGGTCTTCGAATAGAGGCGGTCCCGAAGCTCGTTGACGATCCGCTGCCCGATTCCCCCCATCCAGTAAGACTGGAAATAGGTGAACAGACCCTTGAAAAAGAAAATCCCGATCACCATCAGGGCCAAGTTGAAAAGCAGGGAATACTCGCGCTGGATGAAAACGCCGTCCACCACCGGCTTGACCACCAGGGCTTGGGCCGCGGTCAGGGCCGAGACCGCTCCCATCGCCAGGGAAGCCGCGGCCAAACCCGTCAGGTAGGGGCGGACAAATTCCAGCATCCGGAAATACGGGTTTCTCTTGGATTGATCCATGTTAAGCAAAGGTTATAGGTGATAGGTCATGGGTTATAGGTCATAGGTCGTAGGTAAAAGAACCTAAAACCTGACACCCAGTACCTGGCACCTTTCTTTTTTGATTTATTGCCTATCACCTATAACCTATAACCTACGACCTGGTTTCCAGCATTTCCAACGCGATCTGGGCCGCCCTCTCGGCTGCCCCGGGGTTGCCCAGGGAGGCGCGGATCCGACCTAGATCGGATTTAATCCGGCTCTTCAGTTCCTGGTTATCGATAAATCTTTCCACTTCCCGGGTGATCCTTTCCGCCCGGGCCTCTCCCTGTAAAAGTTCCGGAACCACCTCCCGCCCGGCGATCAGGTTGACCAGCCCGATATGCTTGACCTTGATCAGCATCCGGCCCACCCCGTAGCTCAGGTAACTCACCCGGTAAAGAATGATCATCGGGCACCCGATCAGAGCGGCCTCCAGCGTGGCGGTTCCCGAGGCCACCAGGGCCAGTTCCGAAATCCCCAGGGCGTTATAAATCTCTTCCCCGGGCACGATCGAAACGTTCTCGCTCAGGCCCCGGCTCCGCACCGACTCCGCGATCATCTCCGGATCCAGAGAACTGGCCACCGGCAGGAGAAAGCGCAGCCCCGGTCTCAGCCGGGAAAGGTTCTGGGCCGCACCCAGCATCTCCGGGAGCAGGCGGGCGATTTCCCCCGGGCGGCTGCCGGGCATAAGGGCGATCACTTGTTCCCCGGGTTTGATCCCGAAAACCCGGCGGGATTCCTCCGGGCTCCGGCTCTCCCGGGCCAGGTCCAGAAGCGGATGCCCGACAAAATCCACCGGGACCCCGAATTGTCCGAAAAATTCTTTTTCAAACGGCAGGATGGAGACCAGACGGTCTACCCGCGCAGAGATTTTTTTTATTCTTCCCTGTCCCCAGGCCCACACCTGGGGGACAATATAGTACATCACCCGGATCCCCTGTTTTTTCAGGGAACCCGCCAAGCGGAGGTTGAACCCGGGTGAATCAATCAGCACCGCGAGGTCGGGAGGGGAAGCCTCCACCCGGGCCATGATTTTTCCAAACACCCGGCGCCCTTGCCTGAGCTTGGCCAGGGCTTCGGTAATACCCACCGCCGTGATCTCGGAGGAATCCGCCAGGATTTCCACTTCGGCCGCCCGCAGGTTACGGCTGCCGATGCCGAAAAAGGCCAGGTTCGGGTTCCGCCTCTGGAGCGCCCGCACCAGGTTGGCACCGTGTAGATCCCCCGAGGCTTCCCCGGCCACAATCAGAATATTCTTTCGCCCGTTCTTATCCAAATCTTAGTTTCTGGTTTCAGGTCTCAAGTTTAAGGTTTCAAGTTTTAATTTGTCAGTTGTCGGCTACAACCTACTTGCCACTCGTTCTTCCGCCTTTTCTGCGGTCTGCGGTCCCTGGCCGGTCTTGCCCGGCTCGGGCAGGCGGCCGTCGGCGGTCAAGTATTTTTAAGCCAGTGCCCAGCTCAGAAGCGGGATCATGATTTCATGCGCCCCCAGGAAATAATATCCCCGGGAGCGGGAACCGCTGATCCGCACCGGTCTCTGCGTCACGTTAACGAGCTCCCGGTATTGTTTTTGAAAATCAAAGGAAGCGGTGGTAATGCCTTTCCTGACCAGGAAATTTTTCCCCTTTCGATTTTTGCCATAAGCCAGGGCCTTGAGGAAAACCTCCGGCAGGATCACCGCCGAGCCCAGATTGAGATAAGCCCCGCCCTCCATCCGGGAAACCAGCTCGGCAAAACGATAAAAATCCCGGAGGCTGCCTTCTCCCAGGGCCTTACCGTCGCAATCCCGATGCAGATGGGTAATATCCGTTCCCACCGCCACGTGGATGGTAACCGGGATCCCCAGCTCATAAGCCGCCGCCAGGATGCTGTATTTTTTGAATGGAAACCTCTGGGAATGCGGATTGCGGATTGCGGATTGCGGAATGTGATTTTTTAACTTTGAACCTTGAACCTTGAACCTTGAACCTTCCGCAATATATTTTCCGACCGCTTCTCCCAGCCCCAGTCCCTTTTTTACCCCCTCGTTGATGGCGCGGTTGATTTCCTCCCCCGTTTCCCGGGCAAAGCCGAACTCGCCCCGCTCCAGGGCCTCTTCAACATCCTCCGAAGTACGGCCCACCCGGGCCACCTCATAATCGTGAATCAGGCCGGCCCCGTTCAGGGCGATCCCCTGAATCCAACCCCGCCGGGCCAGGTCTATTATTACCGGGGAGAGTCCGGCTTTGATCACGTGAGCTCCCATCCCCCACAGGATCAAGCCTTCCCGGCTTCGGGCTTCCCCTATTCTCTTAATAAATTCGCGAAATTCTTGGGCCAGCAGAAGATCCGGCAGGCTGTGAATGAATTCCGAAAATTTCCGGTCACGGGCAGACCCGGGCGGCCGGGCAAAGTCTTCCACCCGCACCTTGCTCTTGCGGGCCTTTAACGAATAGGTTTTCCCCCTGGACATCTCCCTCTCCAAAGCCTGCAACGGCGGCTTCCCTCTCTTATGATCAAGGGAGCCGCAAATTAACCAATCCGGTGAAAATTAACTTTTCGAGTCGTTCGGGCCGGTGGGGCGGTTCATCCAGTTGAAAAGATAGGGATGGTTGTTTAACCCGTCGAGGGCGGAGATGCTCTGCTTGAAACCCTCGACGATCCTCTCCGCCAGGGCCAGGGCCCGTTTCCCCTCTTCGCCCCCCACCCGGGGCGGGTGTTTCCCGCGGACCGCTTCCACAAATCCCTGGGTCTCGGCGGCCAGGGCATCGCGCTTCTTCACCCCCAGGCTTTCCACCTCGATTTTAGGTTCGGAGGAATCCCCGTCATCCGTGTTCACCCGCCGGCAATAAACCCCCTCCTGGCGTTCGCAGTCGATGGAAAAGTACCCGTCGATCTGGAAAATCCGGATCTTCCGCATCTTTTTCAGGGAAACGCGGCTGGCGGTCAGGTTGGCCACCGCCCCGTTCTCAAACTCGATCCGGGCATTGGCGATATCCACCAGCCGGGAAAGCACCGGCACACCGATGGAAGCCACCTGCTTGATCGGGGAAGGAACCAGCTCCAGGACGATATCGAGGTCGTGGATCATGATATCCATGACCACGTCCACCTCAGTGCCCCGGTCATGGAAAAGGGAAAGACGGTGGATTTCGAAAAAGCGCGGGTCCTGAACCCGGCCCGACATCGCCTCCACGATCGGGTTAAATCTCTCGGTATGACCGACCTGCAGGATCACTTTTTCGCTTCGGGCCAGGCTGATTAGTTCCTCGGCCTCTGGCACCCTGCCGGTGATCGGCTTCTCGACCAGGACGTGCTTGCCCTTTCGGAGAAAATCGCGGGCGATTTCAAAATGCCGGGGAGTGGGAACCGCGATCGAAACCGCGTCCACTCTGGACATGATCTCCGCAGGGCTGGAATAATAGGGGACCTCCAGAGTCTGGGCTTTCCCCTTGACCTCCGGGTCCGGATCCACCAGCCCCACCAGTTCGACTTCGGGAATATCCAGGTATTTCTGGGCCCGGAGAAACCCGATATAACCGGCCCCGACCACCCCGACCTTTAATTTTCCACCCAAGAAAAATCCCCTTGCTTTCTCTGGTTAAACCAGCAGATCAAAGCCTGGTTACCGTCCTGGATTATAATACTATATCACCCCCTAAATCAGAATAGGACGAAGGGGAACTAGAAGCGAGAATTACGTTTCCATTTTTTGAAAGGTTGAGCTAGAATCCTATCCGAATAAATTACGATTTTTAACCAGGAGGTTATTAAAATGGTGGATGAAACCACGAAAGAGACGGCAGAAGACAAGTTCAGAAGACTGGCCGAGACCCGGGTGAACGCGATCATGCAGAAGGTCCGGATTCTTTCCAACCTGGCCAAGCCCCCCTACAAGTTCAGCGAGGAGCAGGTGGACAAGATCTTCCAGGCCATTCGCGCAGAGCTCGCCGAGGTCGAGGAGAAGTTCAAGAAACGGGGAGCCAAGAAACCGACCGGCTTTTCGCTCTAGAGCCTTTTTGTTCGGTTCCTCTGATTTTTTTTGTTGCTGTTTGGGAAGGCTATGGTACCAAGGGGATGACTAGCTTTTCAAAAAGAAAAGCCACGGGCAAT
>JAPLJL010000082.1 GCA_026388615.1 Pseudomonadota bacterium
AGAATGCCAAAAGGCCTGAGGAATATTCTAGGAATATTCTAGAGCCACCCATTGAAAGGCACCTGGTCAAGGGGAAAAGGATTCCTGGGCGAAAAAGATTTTCTTTCCCGCTTTCTCATGTTTAAACCTTCAACATCTATACCATTGCCGAGTTTTCAATCTGTTTCGGTGTCAGTCTTCACTGCACCAGTCACCCATCGGGATTAAGGTCAAGATAAAGAGGCAAAGAAAATTCCAGGGTCACATCTTTACTTTGACGTTTGCGTAATAATGCTGTCCGTTCGGTTTTTTATAAACTTCAGAGTCGAGCAAAATTTTTCATAATAAGGTGGAATGGTTAAGTGCTTTCTTTTAAAATATGCTCGCATGCTATTAGTTGACAGATATATGCTATTATCATATGCTATTATGCATGAGAACCACTTTGAATATTGAAGATAATCTGATGCGCAAAGTGAAGAAGACGGCCGCAGAAAGCGGCCGGACCATTACCGAGTTAGTGGAAGAGGCCCTGCGCAGCAAGCTGGCGGGGACGCGTCCGGAAAGCCGGCCTTTCGAATTCCGCTGGATCACGGTGGCCGGGAAAATTCAACCAGGGGTGGATCTCGCCGACCGGGACGCATTGACCGAATTGATGGAAGACCGGAAGTGATCGCGGTTGACACTAATATCCTGGTCTACGCCCATCGGGTGGAAGCGCCCAAGCACCGGTTGGCGCTGGCCCGGCTCGAAAAGCTTGCGGGCGGCGGGGTTCCTTTCGGAATTCCGGTTTTCTGTCTGGGCGAGTTTGTCCGGGTCGTCACCCACCGCCGGGTTTTTGATCCTCCCTCTACGCTGGAACAGGCACTCGGAGCGCTCAGAGCCCTCCTGATCAGCCCGAGCGCCCGGATCCTGAATCCGGGTGAAGATTTTTTCCAAAATCTGACTGCGGCCGCACACGAGGCTCGGGCCACCGGGAACTTGGCGTTCGACGCCCAGATCGTGGCTGTTTGCCGCGAGCATGGGGTAGGCACGATTCTCTCCGAAGATAGGGATTTCCAGCGGTTTACGAGGTTCCAAGTGGTGGGGCTGGACGATCCCGAGGGTCAGTGAGCGGCTTTGGGACAGACCTTCGGCCAACCGCAAATACTGAAGATCTCTTCCCCTCTTTTGGAAAAAATTCAAATCAGGTTATAATCAATAAACCCCTCTGATTTCCTTCCGGAACAAGGTTGTTCCCCCGGGGTTTGAAGGACAAACTCATTACTCGAGGATTGTAATTTGAAAGCCGATCTGACCAGGTTTGGTCGAGGTTTAGGTGTAAGCCGGTGAAAACCCGAATCGCCAAATTGGTCCTGGAAGACGGGACGGTTTATCCCGGCTACGGGTTTGGTGCCATCGGGGAAAGGTTCGGCGAGGTGGTGTTCAACACCAGCATGATGGGTTACCAGGAAATCCTGACCGACCCCTCCTATAAGGGCCAGATCGTCACGATGACCTATCCCCTGATCGGTAACTACGGGGTGAACCGCGAGGATGTCGAATCCCGGAAAATATTTTTGGAAGGTTTTGTCGTCAAGGAGTTGAGCCGGATCGTTTCCAACTTCCGGGCGGAGCAAGACCTGTCGGGTTATCTCGCTGAGAATGGGATCGTTGGGATCGAAGGGATCGATACTCGCGCCCTGACCCGCCATATCCGCCTGGCCGGCGCGAT
>JAPLJL010000182.1 GCA_026388615.1 Pseudomonadota bacterium
GGCTTTTCACCGCGCCGTTGTCGGCTTCGGTATGAAGGGGCTCGACGATTTCCCATTCCTCGGGGCTCTTGCGGGAGACCCGGACCCGGCCGTCGGATTTATCAATCGCGATGGAACTCACGGTCAGGAAGTCCCCGGGGAAAACCCGCTCGGCCTGGATTTTGGCCTTGTTTCTTTCCGGGGCGCCCCGGAATTCATACCAGTAAATCGCCCCGCCGAAAACCAGGAGGAGGAGAAAAGCGATGAGAGTGGTTTTAAAGCGCATCTCTTAAACCCGTAAAAGGTTAGGGGTGAGGGGTGAGGGGTTAAAAGCTGATGAAAAGTATGATTTTTTCATTTTATTATCTACTCCTTACGCCTAACCCCTAACGCCTAACGCATGACCATTTGAGCAACTTATTTCCGGCGCCGGCGCCACCAGATGACCAGGCCGAATCCGAGAATCGCCAGGGGCAGACCCACCACCGACAGGAGGAAAATCAGACGGCCCTGACCGGGGGTAAGGTGCACCAGGCTGGGGGCCCGGCCCTTGGGGCGGATGGCGATCAGGTCTTTTTCCTGGGACAGCCAATTGATCACGTTCAGGACCAAGTCGCTGTTCCCGGAAAAGTTGAACAGGCTGTTGGAGGCGAAATCCGAGTCCCCGAAGACCGCGAGCCGGGATCCGATTTCCGGTTTCCCGGGGTTGTCTTCATCCGGTACGGATTTCGGCCGGGAGGTGGAAACCGCGGCGATCGTAATCGGGCCTTTGGTGTCTTTCTTGGGATCAAACTTCATCTTTTCCGCGGAAACGAATTTCTGCTGGGTGACGAAACTCTGGTCGCCGGTCTGGGCCAATTCCACCACGAAGTAATCCGGCTTGTTCATTTTCTTGACCGGCCGGACCAGGGAGTAAAGGGTGGCCGGGCGGAAATTGGCGGTGATTTCGTGAATGGCGTATTTGGTGACGAGAGGCATGGTCAGGCTGCCCCCGAAAATCCGGGAGACGAAATCAACGATATAGCCGTTCCCCAGCTCGATTCCGAACCGGGCGGCGATCCGCGCCAGTTCCGGGGCGCTGTCCGGATCGGCCAGGATCAGACCGGCCCCTCCGTCCTGAAGATACTGGCCGATCATTTCCTCCTCGTGGGGCAGGAGCGATTTCCGGGGACCGGCGATGACCAGAAGCTGGCATTCCACGGGGATTCTTTCCTCTTCCATCAGGATCAGTTTGCGGGTCTGGTAGCCCACGCTTTCCAGGGTGTCTTTTAACTGGGAGAGGCCTTCCTTTTCCTTGTCTTCCAGGGATCTTTCCGCGTGGCCGTCCAGGAAACAGATCTTTTTAATTTCTTTCCGGGTGATCTTGATTAAATTATTAGTCAGTTCGTTTTCCGAGATTTCTTTGACCTTGACGGATTTCCCCTGCGCTTCCACGACGATGGTCCCGTACTGGGTGACCCCGTAATTCTGGGCGATCGTCGGTTCCTGGTCCGGGTCGACTTCCACCACCTTGAAGAGGGGAGAATTGCGCCGGTATTCCTGGATCAGGTCATGGAATTTGTCCTGCTCGGGGCTTTTGTCTTTGAAAAAGGAGGTGATTTTGACCTCGGTTTTCAATTCCTTGAGCACCTTGACGGTCTGGGGTGAAATGGTGAAAAGTCCCTCCCGGGTGAAATCTTTCCGGAGATTGTGGCGGACGCTCAGGAAATTCACGAGCACCAGAATGGCCAGGATCACCAGGGAAAAAACCAGGGTGTTGGCCCCGAACCGGGTCTGCCGGAGGCCGGCCAGGTTTTGAATCCGCCGGTAATGGAGGAGGGCCAGGATCACCAGGAAAACCAGGCCGGCGATGATCAGGACTGTTCCGATCCAGACCCGCGAGGTCAGGTAGCTATGCAGGATCACCCCGGCCAGGGCCAGGAGCGAACCGAGGATGCCGATGATCAGGGTTAAAGTCGTTCCCATCCGATGTTACCTCCAGCTTTGCGAGTCCAGCACCCTCTGGGTCAGGAAGAGGGTGAAAAAGATGAAACTCAAATAATAAACCACGCTTTTAAGTTCAACGATGCCCTTACTGAAACTCTGAAAGTGTTCGAGGATGGAAAGATGCTGCAGCACCGCGCCGAAAGTCGGGCCGACCGACTGCGCGGCCCAGCCGATGATGAGGAGAAAGATCAGGACGCCCCAGGCGCTGATCACCGCGATGACCTGGTTCTCGGTCAGGGAGCTCATCAGGAGCCCCAGGGCGGCGGCGGCGGAGCCGAGCAGGAAGAGGCCGAGGTAAGCGGTAAAGATCGGCCCGACATCCGGGTTGCCGAAAATGAGGATCATCAGGGGGTAAATGAAACTGAAAAGCAGCATGACCATGATCACGACCGCGGCGGCAAAGAATTTGCCCAGCACCACCTCGGTGGTGGTGATCGGGGAGGTGAAAAGCAGTTCCCCGGTCCCGAGCTTCTTTTCCTCGGAGAGGAGCCGCATGGTCAAAACCGGGATCAGAAAGGTGAAAAACACCACCACGTTATGGAAAAAGGGGAAAAGCACCATGTCGTTCAGGTTGAGCCGGTCCAGGAGACCGGGGTAACGCATCATCTGGATGGACTGGAGATTGAAGTAGGAAAGAATCTGGAAGAAAAGAAACCCCGACACGCCGAGAAAAATGAAAATGATCACGTAAGCGACGGGGGAGATGAAATAGCTGCCGAGTTCCTTGGTCACCAGGGCCTGGATCTTCTTCACGAGATTTTCCCTCCTTCTTCCGGATTCGCGCCTTCCACGGTAGTCAGCCGGACGAACACTTCCTCGAGGCTCATCCCGACCGGTTTGAGTTCGCGGAGGCCGAAGCCGCCGGTCACGATCGCCCGGGCCACGTCCTCCCGGATTTTCTGCCCCTCGCGCTCCAGCTCCACCCGGTAACCGCCCGGGACTTTTTCCTCGGGGAGGACGGAGATGACCCCCGGGACCCGGCGGATGGATTCCAGCGCCTGGGGGCCCGCCTGGCCCACCTGGACGAAGAGCCGGTCCGAGTTTCGCAGTGAGGCCTGGAGATGCGCGGTCTGATCTTCCGCCACGATTTTCCCTTCATGGATAATAATGACCCGGCTGCAGATCATCTCCACCTCGGGCAGGATGTGGCTGGAAAGGATAATGGTATGCTCCGCGCGCAGGTTTTTGATCAATTCCCGGATCTCGACAATCTGGCGGGGATCGAGCCCGATGGTGGGCTCATCCAGGACCAGGATCTCGGGGTCTCCGAGCAGGGCCTGGGCCAGGCCTACCCTTTGCCGGAAGCCCCGGGAAAGGTTCCCGATCAGGCGGTTTTGCACCTCGGTCAGCCCGCAGAGATCCATGACCCGCCGGACCTCCGGGGGCCGTTCCCGGGAATCGATTTCCTTGAGCCGGGCCACGAAATCCAGATAGGGGGAAACCAGCATGTCGTTGTAAATCGGGGGATGCTCCGGCAGGTAGCCGATCCGGCGCTTGACCTCGAGGGGTTTCTCCATGACATCGAAGTCGGCGACGATGGCCCGGCCGGAGGTCGGGGGCATGAAACCGGTGAGGATCCTCATGGTCGTGGTCTTCCCGGCTCCGTTCGGGCCCAGGAAGCCCACAATCTCGCCGGATTCGATCCGGAAAGAGACCCGGTCAACGGCCAGGATGTTACCGTAGCGCTTGGTCAGGTTTTCTACTTCAATCACTGGGGTTTCCTCCCTCAAAGGTAGCGGGTTTAAGCGATTCCGCGATTTGATTGATTTCGTTTTTCCCGACCTCGCCCACCAGGACGATTTTCAGATTGCCCCGGAGGAAAGCCAGAAGCTGGGTGAGGCCCCGGCTGACGGCGAAGAAACCGCCGTCCCCGGGGTTCAGACCCAGGGCGGTATCCACGGTCGGCTGGTGTTTCTCCTCGAAAACGGAAAGCCCGGTCAGCCCATCACTGTAAATCAACTGCAGGCGGGAATTTTCGCCGATCTTGTTGAGCACGATTCCCTTCAG
>JAPLJL010000035.1 GCA_026388615.1 Pseudomonadota bacterium
TTATCCCTTTACTTGCCTGGAGCGGAGACACGCCCCCGGTCCCGATAACCAAAGTAAATGTTCATTCACTGGGTCCGGAAAGAATCGGTAATCTGCCCCCGGTACCGGTACCGGTCAACAACCAGCAGTCCAGCAGGAAAATCCTGCTCGGGAAACAGCTTTACTTCGATACCCGCTTATCCAAGGATAATACGATCAGCTGCGCCACCTGCCATGACCCCGCGAAAGGATGGTCCGACACCGGGCCCACCAGCACCGGGATCAAAAGCCAGCTGGGCGGCAGGCGTTCCCCGCCGGTTGTGAATGCGGCCTACATCCCTCTGCAGTTCTGGGACGGACGGGCCGAGAGCCTGGAAGAGCAGGCCAAGGGTCCGATCCAGAACCCGGTCGAGATGGGCAACACGCACGAAAACACCCTGAAGACGCTCAACTCCATCCCCGGCTACGTGGAGGCGTTCAAACAAGTTTTCGGCTCCGCCCCGATCACCATTGACCAGGTGGCCCAGGCCATCGCGGCCTTCGAGCGAACGGTGGTAACCACCGATTCCCTCTTCGACCGCTATGTCCGGGGCGAAGATAAAGCCCTCACCCCTCAGGAAAAAATGGGACTGGAAATCTTCAACGGCAAGGGGCATTGCACCGCCTGCCACTGGGGCGGGAATCTCACCGACGGGAGGTTCCACAACCTGGCCGTAACCCAGGCGGGCCCGCTCCCGGTGGACAAAGGCAGGTTCGACGTGACCCAGGATCCCCGGGATCTGGGCGCTTTCAAGACCCCGACCGTGCGCGACGCGGCCCTGCGGGCCCCCTACCTGCACGACGGAATTGAGAAAACCCTGGAGGATCTCCTGGAGTTCTATAACCGCGGGGGAGGAAAAGATCCCAACCTCGATCCCCTGATGGTTCCCCTCGGGTTGTCCCGGGAAGAGATCCAGGCCCTGGCGGCGTTTATCAAGAGCGCGCTCACGAGCCTGAATCCCGAAGCCGCCCAGGTTCAGCCGATTCCGGCCGCCAACCTGCCCAAGTAGATAAGGAGAATAAAATGAAAAAATTATATATTTCAGCCCTGATGATTGCGGCTCTTCTGTTTCTCCTGCCCGTTCCGAGCCAGGCCATTCCCGCTTTTGCCCGGAAGCACGGCTTCAACTGCAATATGTGCCACACCGCCTTTCCCAAGCTGAATGATTTTGGCCAGCGGGTCCGTGACAACGGCTACCAGATTCCCGGCCAGCAGGGGAGCGAAAAGAATGTCATCGAGACACCGATTCCCCTGTCTCTGCGAACCACTCCGGGGGTTTCCCTTTACCGCGGCGAGTCGGGAAACACCCTGGGCTTCGGGGTTTACGGCCTCGATCTCCTGGCGGCCGGGGTTCTGCATAAGAACATTTCCTTCCTTTTAATATATACACCCAGGATTGATGAACCGGCTGGCGATTTTACCGGTTCCGATAACGGCTCCAACCCGGGTCAGCTCGGCTCCCTGGAATCCGCCAACATCGT
>JAPLJL010000063.1 GCA_026388615.1 Pseudomonadota bacterium
GAAAGAAAGAATAAAATAAATAGAGCGTATTTTCAGGTTCTTAATAATAATCTTGGCAATCCGGTGACGGAAGCTGTCATTCACAGGGTTTATTATTTCCTTGAGAGCCTGTTGCACAAATCAGAAAAGTGTCACTCCTGCGGAAGCAGGAGTCCAGGAACTTATTGATATTACTGGATTCCCGCTTTCGCGGGAATGACGGTTTGTCCGGTTTTCACCGTTTGTGCAACATGCTCTTGACAGTTTTTCATAGAGAAAAGAGAATCATTCCCAGATCATATGCTGACGGTTAAATACGGACCATTTCACCCGGGGCTAGAGGAGGATTTCATCCGGTTCCTGAAGGAACTGAAGGGGAGAAACCCGCTTTCCCCCGTCGGGGTGGTCACCCCTTCCCGCTGGCTGATTTCCCACCTGAAGGAGATCTGTCTCCAGGGCGGGGTGAATCTTTTTCACGTTTCCTTCTCCACCCTGCACGCTTTCGCGCTCAAGATCCTCCGTCGGGAAGGTGAGGCGATGGCTCCGGACGGGGAAATCGCCTTCGATTTCCTCCTGCGCAAAACCCTCGAAACCGGGGACTGGCCCGGGTATTTCCGCCAGGGCGCGGGGAACAAGGGTTTCGCCGAGGCCCTCTACCAGTCCTTCCGCGACCTGAAGGACAGCGGGATCAATCCGGATGACGCCATCGCCGCCGTCAGGGAAGGTTACGTCCCCGGGGGTGAGCGGGTGGCGAAAATCTTTGAAATCTACCGGGCCTTCGCGCGGAAGCAGGAGGAACTTGGATTCCGGGACTACGCCGATTGCTACCGCCGGGCCGCGGTCCTGATCCGGCGGGATGATTACCGCCCGGGATCCGACGCCCTGGTTTTGTACGGTTTTTACGACCTCTCCGGAAGCCAGCTCGACCTGGTGGAGGTGCTTCCGGAGAAATTCCCGGTGAGCTGGTATTTTCCCTTTGACCCGGAAGATCCGGATTACCGTTACGCGGAGCCGTTCTTCAAGCTCAAGCCCGTGGGCCTGGCCCGGGAGATCGTAAACCTGAACCGGGGGTCCGGGCCCGGAAGGGGTCGAGGCAAAAGGCCGGTCCTGATCAGCGCCTGCGGCCCCCGCGACGAGGTTTTCTGGACGGCCAAGAAAATCCTCGAACTGATAGACGCCCGCGGGTATAAATTCGAAGACATCGCGGTAATCTCCCGGGGGCTGGAGCCCTACCGGGAGGCTTTCTCCTCGATCTTTCCCGAAAACCTGATCCCCTTCTCCGCCAGTATCGGGGAGCCGGTAGCCCTTCATCCGTTCATCCGGGCGGTGATGGCCCTGGTCACGCTTCCGGGTGAGGGCTTTCCCCGGGGGCAGCTTCTGGAGATTCTCCGTTCCCCGTATCTGCGGATCCCGGCGGATTCCCGGGGCCAGGAAAAGAGAACCGATCTCTGGGATAAATGGAGCCGGGCCCTGGGGCTGGTCCGGGGGTTGGACGCCTGGATCCAGGGCTTCCGGCTCGGCGCGGAGAAAGGGGAAATCCCCGCCGGGGATGAGGTGGTCGAGGTGGACCGCGGGCAGGCCGGAATTCTGCTTGAGTTTCTGCAATCGCTTCAGGCCGATTTCGGGGCCTTCCCGGAAAAGGCCGGTTTCGCCGAGTGGATCGGGATTTACCGGAAGCTGATCGGAACTTATCTGGAAACAGAGCCTTCATTCCCGGATGTCCCCGCCATCTCCGGGGAGGATCCCCGGGAGAAGTTTTACGCGCGCCGGGAGAAGGCGGTGGTCCAATTCCTGGAAACCGCGTTTTCAGCCCTGGCCGGTTTGAACAAGATCGGTTTCGAGGTTGGCCGGGAGGAATTTTTAAAAATTTTCCTTCAGGTTCTGGAAGAGGGAAGGGTTCCTCTGGGGATTCCCGGGTATCCGGGGCGGGGGGTCCAGATTCTGGACGCCATGGCCTCCCGGGGGCTTCGCTTCCAGGTGGTTTTTCTCCTGGGGGCCAACGAAAAGAACTTTCCCCGCTACATCCAGGAAGAGCCCTTTCTCCGGGATTCGACCCGCTTCCGGATCCAGGAAACCCTGGGGGTCTATCTGCCCGAAAAGCTGAAGGGTTTTGAAGAGGAAAAGCTGCTTTTTCATTTTGTCCGGGAATCGGCGGACGACCAGTTGTTCATTCTTTTTCAGAGGTCTGACGAGAGCGGAAAGGCCCTGGTTCCATCTCTTTACCTTTCGGAAATATCCGGGGAATTTTCCGCCCCGAAAGCCGATTTTCTGGTGCCCAGGATCAAGCGGGATAAATTTAAAGTTATATGTAAAAAATATGATTGTAAGTACCTTAATATAAAGGAAAATATTATCCATGCCTTGCTCGCAAACGAAAAGCCCGGGCCGGAAATTTTTACTTCCTTTCCCGGTTGGAAAAATCATCTCGAAGCGATGGCCGGATTTAACCGGTCGAGAGGCAAAAGCCGGGACCTGGGACCCGCCGATGGCATAATCGGGGAGATACCCGATTGGTGGCGGGAAAGAAACCGGAAGGGATTTTCCCCCTCCTCGCTTGAACAATACACCCGCTGCCCCTTTCAATATTTTCTGGACCGGGTCCTGGAGATCG
>JAPLJL010000070.1 GCA_026388615.1 Pseudomonadota bacterium
CCCCGCCGGGGATTTCCAGGACCTGACCCGGATGCTTCAGGCCATGACCTCCCTTTCCGACGCGGAAACCCACGAGCTCGATGAGCTCGACCTGCGCAGCTATACCCAGCGTTTTACCCGGAACCCACTGAGCGTATCCTGCATTAACAATATCTGCATGGTCTACGTCTGCCTGCCCTACTTCGAGGCCAGCGCCGGGGAATTCATCCGCTGCCTGAAATGGGAAGCCGGGGCCCGGGCCTCCGGTTATCCCGAAGGCGGATGCCGGGCTATTTCCGAAGCCCTGGCCGAGTTCATCCGGGAAAAAGGCGGCCGGATTCTGACCACCGCGCCGGCGGCCAAGATCATCGTTCGCGACCACGCGGTCCGGGGCCTGGAATCCCCGGGAGCTTTTTTCCCCACCCAGCTGATAGTCTCCAACGCCGATCCATATCACACCGTGATCGAGCTCATCGGCCGGGAATTTTTTCCGGATGACTACCTGGATAAAATCCAATCCCTCTCCTTTTCCTACAGCATGCTTAACCTACGCCTGGCTTTTAAGGAACCGGTTGCTTCCTGGAAGCTTTTAACCCATATCGGTTCGGATAATCCCGAGCTTTACGAGGAAAATATCCGGGAGGGAGGGGTTCCCGAGGATGTCAGCATTTTCTGCCCCGTCCCCTCCAATTTCTCCCCCACGGTGGCCCCGCCCGGGAAACAGCTTCTGACCGCCGGGGCGATCATCCCTTTCGGCACGTCCAACCTGGAGAAGTGGCAAGAGGCCATTATGAACACCCTGGACCAGCTTATCCCCGGCTACCGGGACAAGCTTCTCTGGGTGGAGAAGACCACCCCGGCGGACATCAACCAGGCCGTCGGCGAGAGAGGAGCGGTCATCGGGGCCGGCCAATCGACCAGCCAGGTGGGCAAGAACCGTCTTCCTCTGGAAACCCCGGTCCAGGGACTCTATCTCTGCGGGTCCGAAGCCGGAGGCAGCGGCGTGGGAATGGAGCTGGCCATTAAAAGCGCGCAGGAACTGGCGGAGAAAATTCAGTAAGCAGTAGGCAGTAAGCAGGGAAAAACCAAATAACGGATCAAAATCCAAGATTTTTCAGACTTAGTAGGGGAGGGCCTTGTGCCCTCCCAATTTCTGGCGGGGATAAACCCCGCCCCTACAAATTTATTTTTTTATTGGCTTCTTTGATTTTGGCTTAGGACTGCCTTTTAAAATTTTCAGCAGTTCGCTCAGGTCCTGGATGATCCCCTCTTCCAGGGAAGGCTCGCGTTCGGACTTCCGGTCCACGAAGTAGGACTCGATCCCCGCTTCCCGGGGCGCGAGATAATCGAATTTCCAGTGATCGCCGACATGGATGACCGATTTTTCATCCGTCCCGAGCAGGCCGAGGATCTGCCGGTAAAACTCCGGGACTTTCTTGACCATCCGAAAATCGGAGGTGGCGGAAAAAATCCGGGAGAAGTAAGGCGCCAGCCCGGTCTCCTGCAGTTCAATCGTGAGAAATTCCCGGGCGGAATTGGTGGTGAGCACCATTTCGTAGCCCCTCCGCCGCAAGCCCTCCATCACTTCCTTCACCTCGGGAAAGGTCCGGATCGAGTGCCGGAACCGTTCAAACAGCTCGTCGTGCGTCCCGGCAAGCCCGAAATGACCGAACCAGTGCTTAATGTCATACCAGGAAAGACCGCCGTCGGTCACCTGGTCGTATTCCGCCCGGACCCGGGTCCGGGCGGTCTCGAAATCCAGGTTGTGTTTCTCGGCGTATTTTTCCGGAATCCCCTGGTGCCAGACCAGTTCGTTAAACTCGAAATCCACCAGGGTCCCGTCCAGATCAAAGGAAATGATTTTAATCTTTTTTCTATTCATTCCTGCTCCAATAAAACCCCTATTGATTCAAACCAGATTGCTTCGTCGCATTGCTCCTCGCAATGACAAAATAATATGTCATTGCGGTGAACTGAAACCCTGAGCCCTGCGAAAGGGCCTGTTCATTGAGGGCGTGGCAATCTCGAAATTTCTTGCTGGGAAAATTTTTATTCAAGACTTATCTTCCTTACCGTCACGCATTCACCGAGATCCACCAGCAGGTAATGGTAACCCGCCCCGTTGATTTTCTCCGTGGTTCCTCCCCCGCCTCCGCTGACATAAATCTCGACTCCGCCAAACTTGAAATGCCGGTAGGAATGCGCATGCCCGGCGAAAAGATAATCCACCCCCGCCTGGGTCATTAGCGAAATCAACTCCTGGCCCTCCTTCTGATCCTTAAACGCCAGGGCCCGGTTATCAATATCTTCCACCGGTGAAACATGGGTAAAAACCATGATGTTCTTTTCCGTCACCGCGCCGAGAAGGTCCAAAAGCCAGTCCCGGGTTTCCCTGCCCAGACCGTAATTGGCCGAATCCAGAATAATAAAACGATTGCCGGCCAGGGAAAATGAATAGCTGGAAGCGCCAAAATGGTCAATCACCATTTCCCAATTCCTGCCGTAGCTTTCGTGGTTTCCGATGGTGGTATAAAATGGTGCCCTTAATTCTGATGACCATTGGATCACATTGGCGATCTCCGGGCTCCCGTCAAAAACGGTGAAATCACCCAGGCTGATTACGAAAGATATCTCCCGGCCATTCACATCCTCGGCAAACTTCTCGAAAACCTTCTGATTATTATGAATGTCGGAAATCACGGCGAACTTCCAACCATTCTCCCCGCCGGGGATCCGGGTATTGATTATGCCTCCCCCCGAAGGCAGATAAATATTTGCCTGCCGGTCTATTCCCGCCGTGGTGGTGCTTCCATCCGGATATATCAGCTGAGTCCCCGGGATGAGATTTCCTATCCGTCCGGTGTAGCTGGAAAAGGAATTGTCCCGGGCCAATACCTGGATGACCGGCTCCGGTTCCGAAGCCCAAAAAACCAGGGCCCCGTTTTCCTCCCGGACCGACCCCGACGAAATCCAAGCTTCATAATTGCCCCGAACCAGTCTCCGGGCCTCTTCGCCCCGGAGAAAACGCTCGTCCGCGCCGGAGACCCAGCAACCGGACACCAAAACCAGCAGAAGCAGAAACGAAAATTTTGTTCTTATCCTAAACACGTACATTCCTGATATTTTTCTTATTCCTTTTCCGCCTGCCTGTCCGACGAAGCCTTGGCGAAGTTGGATCCCACCTTTCTCGCTTTGATTATTTCTTTCGATCTATCGAGTACCCTATTCCCACCCGCACATCGTATCCATCCCCAAAATCAGCACCCAGCAATATTTCCGTTCCGGCCAGCGGAAAGATCCGGGTCCAGATCCCGATCGCCCCTACCCATTTTTGAATCTGCCCGATCAGAAGGTCCGGGCGGACCGAATGCTCAACCCCGATTTCAATCCGGCGATGGGGTGTCCATTCCACCCGGTTGGTGATTACCGGGTCAAGGGTATACGCATAATCATTTGACCCTTTTACTCTTATTCCCTGGACAAGATATGCCACCTCCGGAGAGAACTTCAGGCTCCGGGAAAATCTCATAAAGTCACCCAGACAAAACTCACCCCCAACTTTAATAAGTATCGGATAACTAGTTGATCCTACAACGTAATTACGAAGGTTAACTTCAACGCTCTCACGCCCTCCCTGGACCCCAAGATAAAGCTGGCTCAACCTTCCGGCCCCCAGGGAGAACCCCCGGTCAATTTCAAGATCAAGCCTGGTGTATTTATCCCCGTCCATCATGCCCCGGCCCCGCAAATAGAAACCCAGACCCGACCAGCTTCCATCCAGGGACATGACACGAAAAATGTTGTTCAATCCATCCTCAAGATAGGTGTAGGAAACTCTTCCTGATGCCCGGGGTTTAAGGGAAGGCAAAGGGCCCTCTGGTTGAATGGTGCCGAAAAAATCAAACAAGTAACTATCAAAGAATAGCGTTCCCCCACTCCATATCAGGGGGATGTAGATCGGGTAAAGGTCCCCCGATCCTCCCGATAAAAACGCGACCATCCCACCCAGACCGGCCAGGCCCAAACCGATAAGCTCAAGATAAGTAAGGGAGCGGGAATCCTTTTCATATCCCAGATAGGAAGCCCCCAGCCCATGATATAAAACCCCGGGCAGGAGCGAGACCGCCGGGGCCAGGTATCGGTTCCCGGGCAGGTCAACCCGAGTTGATTTTTGGGTTACCGAGGTTTCCTGTTCAGGATAGGATGCGGTTTCCGCCTGGAGCAGGCCAGCCTGCGTTAAACAGATGAAAAGCACCAGAGTAAAAGCGCTTCGATTCGCTCTCATTATCCGCATCGGTGATATTTTAATCCTTGCCCAATCCCATTCCTAATATCAGAATTAACAATAGATTGTTTAATGAATTTAACCTAAAACATTTTATTAAGATGTCATTCCCGCGACTTGTCCTGAGCGAAGTCGAAGGGAAGCGGGAATCCAGATTAAAAAGGCTGGATTCCCCCGGATCAAGTCCGGGGCGGGCATAGTCAAGCCCGGCCTGCCCGAGCCGTTTGCTCGGCTGGCCCCGAGGCTCGCCCAGGGTGTCGGCCAGGGAATGACAATACAGGTATGAATCACGACCCAAAAACTTCGGACTCAAAAATTGATTTCTCCGCCTGCGTCCGCTGCGGGACCTGCCTGGCCGGATGCCCGACCTACGAGGAATTGAAAGACGAGTCTTTCTCCCCCCGGGGACGGGTTGCGCTCGGCAGTTCGCTGGATTCCGGCCGCCTCCCGGTCAGCCCCGGAACCGGCCGGCATTTTTCGGCCTGTCTCCTCTGTCTGGCCTGCGAGGCCAACTGCCCTAACGGGGTTAAAACCGAATCCATCATCCTCGGTTCCCGACGGATGATCCAGGAGAAAAAAGGCATCCCGCTTTTGAAGCGTGCCGCTTTCAAGAACATGCTGGGTTCCTCCGCCAGCCGCCGGGCCATTTTCCCTTTTCTCCCCGCCGTGAAAATCCTGAAAAACCGGGAGGGACGGCTCAAGCCCTGGCAGGTGATGAAACCTTTCCTTTACAAAATCGATCCGGAACGGAGTTATCCCCTCCCTGATATCAAGGACACTCCCGAAATCAATCTTCCTCCTCTCGAGGCCGGCCTGCCCCGGATATTCATTTTCTCCGGCTGCCTGGGTGACATCTTCTATCCTCGGATTAGTGAAGCCGCGGTTTCCCTGATCAGAAAAACCAGGGCCGGGGTCATCCTGCCCCGGGAAAGAATCTGCTGCGGTTTACCGCTCTCCGCCGGCGGAGACGAAGAGGGCGCCCGCGCTCTCGCCCGGCGCAATCTGGAAATAATCAACCGTTACCATCCCGACCTGATCGTCAGCCCCTGCCCTTCCTGCGCCCGCTTTCTGAAAGGCGAGCTGCCCCGGCTCCTGGAAGAAGATCCCGCCGCCGGAGAAATCGGGAAAAAGGTGGTTGACCTCTCGGAATACCTGGTTTCCCGGCCCGACCCGCTCCCCCGGCCGGAGAAAAAACTTTCCGGTCTTTTGACCTACCATGACCCTTGCCACCTGGCCCGGGGAATGGACATATCCAAGGAG
>JAPLJL010000213.1 GCA_026388615.1 Pseudomonadota bacterium
TCCGGACCTCATCATCCTTGACCTTATTTTACACCGGAAAAGCGGGATTATGGTTTACATGGAATTAAAAACCAACGAGGCTTGGAAAAAAATTCCGGTAATTATTCATTCCAAAATCAAGAAAAAAACCTTTCTTAAGACTTTGGAAGAATTAAACCATTTTTATCCCCAAGCCATCCCGGAACCGGAAGCTTATCTGGAAAAACCCTGTAAACCGGAGCTGTTTACCAAAACCATCCAGCAGTCTCTCCGGTAATCCGGGACCGGGATCAGATTTCCGGACAAGGGAGCTGGATGATAAACGTCGCTCCTTCTCCCGGTTCGCTTTTCACCATAATCGTGCCCTCATGTTCCTGGATAATCCCGTAACTTACGGACAAACCTAATCCGGTTCCCTTCCCCGTTTCCTTGGTGGTAAAAAACGGGTCGAAGATTTTCGGCAGGTTTTCCTTCGTGATGCCCGGACCCGTGTCGCTGAATTTCACCTCGATTGCCTTCTTATTCTGAACCAGCCGCGTGGCTATGGTTAAAGTCCCACCCTTGGGCATGACCTGCAGGGCGTTTACGGAAACATTGGTCCAAACCTGTTCCAGCTTGCTCCCATCGGCAAAAAGCGGGGTCAACTCCGGTCCGAAATCCGTCACAATTTTGATATTCTGGATTTCCGCCTGGTTGCGGATAATCGCCAGGCTCTTCCCGATATTCTGGTTTATGTCCACCGGTCCCTTTTCCGCCTTGGTCTGCCGGGAAAACTCCAGGAGGTTGCGCACGATCCGGCTGGCATCCTGAACCTTCCGGATGATCAGGTTCATATTTTCCTCGATTTCCCGGGCCGATTCTTCCTGCTGATTCAGGATCTCGTCCCGGGACATCTCCGCGTACATGGAAATGATTCCGAGGGGATTATTGATCTCGTGAGCAACCCCTGCCGCCATGATTCCCATGGCGGCCATTTTTTCGGTCTGGATCAGTTTCTCCTGGATGTTTTTCAGCTCGGTCGCTTTCTGTTCGACTTTCTCTTCCAGGGTCTGTCCCCACTCCTTCAACTCCTCATCCGCCTTCCGGAGGTCCGTCGCCATGTGGTTAAATGCCTGCGCCAGAATACCCATCTCGTCATGCGTGGGGATGCTGATCTTATTGCCGAGATTCCCATCCGCGATCTCATGGAAGCCCTTGATCAATTTTTTCGCCGGGAGCGTCACGAATCGACGGAAAAAAATCCCGATCAGGAGGGAACCCCCGAGCAGGCCGCAAATTCCGAACCAAAGCATTCGGACGCGATTCGCCTGGATCTGCTGTTCCACATCCCGGAGGGAAAGCGCGACATCGATCACGCCCAAAACCTTTTTCCCCTGAGGATGGGCGTGGCAGGAAGCCTGGAAGCAGGTCGGCTCGTTATAAATCGGCTTGATCATCGCCAGGACTTCATCGTCATTCTCATGGGTGCGGAATTTCCGGTATCTTTGGGAAATCGGCAGTTTGTCCAGGGGTTTCTCGGCAGAATGGCAGACATAACAGGCCTCGGCTTTTTTGTCCACCATCGTTCCGATCTCATCATGCTGGGTGGAATACTGGACCATCCCCTCCTTGTCAAAAATCCGGATCCATTTCACCCCTTCCTGCTGGCCGATTGATTCAATCGTGTTTTTTATTCCCTCCCGGTCAAACCTCTGCATGTCATACTTGGTCCCCTGCTTTATGGTATCGCTGAAACTTTCCGCTTCCTGGATCTTGTTATCGATCCAGTGCTGTCTCTGCGCCTCGAAGCTGAGATATGTGTACAAACCCACACCGGGGATGGCCACCAGGGCAATCGAAAAAATCATTTTCATGCCCAGGCTCTGGAAAAACATAAACAACTTTTTTCTCCAGTTCCGTGCATCCCCGGAAAAAATCCCCCGGAGACTCTGGCCAAATCTCGGCCCCCGCCTGGGATCCGCCTCCCGCTGGTTGGAATCGACCACCGATATTCCTTTCTTGATTTAATTGGCGGCAAACCGCCGGAATCCAGCTTAAATTATATCTTCATAATCATTCCTTATCCATCGGGTTTTCTCCGGGCAGGGTCTTCCGCTTTTTTCTGAGCTGAATTAGTCTTATCGAATAACACCGATAGTAATATAGAGCGAATGGCACGACCACAGATCTTTCGGGGAACCAGGAGCCCGTCGCTCATTAATCCTGACGTATGGCAAATAGATTCGCGCTCTTTATGAACCGGCTCATTAAAATCGTCCTCTCAATTTTTCTTGCCGGCCTTCTGGTTTGCGGGTGGCTGCCCTCCGGACAATCGGCTTGGGCCGGGGCGGAATTCCATCCCCGGAGAATCCTGGTCAAACTTAAAGCCTCCCCGGCTGATTCCCCCGGCTATCCCGGCTTGCTCGCCCTGACCCAGGCCGCGCTGGCCCGGCGGTTCCGGATCGTTCCCAACCTTGAGCTTCTCACCATCCCGGCGGGAAAATCCCTGGAAGCGGTTCTGGAGCTTTTCCGATCCAGCCCCCTCGTTCTCTACGCCGAACCCGACTACCTGGTCAGCGCCATCGCCACCCCGGACGACCCGCTTTTCGGACAGCTCTGGGGCCTCGCCAATACCGGCCAGAACGGCGGTCTCGCCGGAGCCGACCTCAACGCCCGGGCCGCCTGGGACATCTCCACCGGCAGCCCGAATGTGGTGGTGATGGTGATCGACACGGGGGTGGATTACACGCATCCCGACCTGGTCGACAACATCTGGAATAATCCCGGCGAGATCCCGGGGAACGACCTGGATGACGACGGCAACGGGTACGTGGACGACCTGCACGGCTTCAACGCCGTGGGGCTGGGGGGCGAGTCACCGCCCCTTCGGGTTACGCGGTCAATGACCCCCGGGATGACAATGGGCATGGAACCCACGTGTCCGGCACCATCGGCGCCGCCGGTAACGACAGGCTGGGCGTAGTCGGGGTCAACTGGACGGTCCGGATCGCGGCCTGCAAATTTCTCGATTCCTCCGGCGACGGCTATATTTCCGACGCGATCGCCTGTCTGCAATACGCCCGGGACCTGAATAACCTGGGCATTCCGATCGTGGCCACCAGCAACAGCTGGAGCGGTCCGGGCTACTCGCGCTCCCTCGAAGAAGCGATTAAAAGCCACCTGGACGTCGATATCCTTTTCTTCGCCGCCGCCGGAAACTCGAGCGCGAACAGCGACGAAAGCCCTGAATACCCGGGGGCTTTTGACCTGCCCAACCTCGTCGCAGCGGCGGCCACCGACAATCAGGACCTGCTGGCCGGGTTCTCCAATTTCGGACCTAGGTCTGTCCACGTCGGGGCCCCGGGAGTGGACATCCTGAGCACCTGCACCTCCGGACTCCCGGAATGCACCAACGCCACCTCTTCCTATCCCTACGACTCATTTTCCGGAACCTCCATGGCCGCCCCCCACGCGGCCGGCCTGGCCGCCCTGCTCAAAGCCCAGGATCCGGGCCGGTCGGGGAAAACCATCCGCAACCTGATCCTGGCGGGGGGCGACCTCCTCGCCTCCCTGACCGGGAAAACCCTGACCGGGAGAAGAATCGACGCCGCCGGTTCCATGCTCTGTTCAGGAAACAACGTTTTCGAAATCCGCACCCCGGTGCTGGAGCCCTTTTATACGGTCAGCAATTCCCCGGTCAAACTCGAAGCCCTCAATATCAACTGCGGGGACCCGGCCGGCCCCGTCCAGGTCCAGATCGGGGGGAGCCCCATTACTCTTTATGACGACGGGGTCAGCCCGGACCCGCAATCCTCGGACGGCTATTATTCCGGCACCTGGACCCCCACCAGCGCCGGGGATTACACCCTGAATTTTAATAACGGTTCGGGAATCCGGACCGCGACGGTCCGGGTCGGCCCGCTCCTGACCTACACTTCCAACAATGCCTGGCCCTATTCCTGGGTAACGATCACGGGAACCAACCTTCATCTTTCCGATGATACCTTTGCCGTACTGGCTTCCCCGGATTTGCCTTTCCCGCTCCGGTTTTACGGACTGCAATACACCCAGCTTTACGTCGGCGACAACGGCGCCCTGAGCTTCTCCCGGGGCCCGGTCTATTCCGCCAACGGTTCCCTCCCCGATCCGGACCAGGCCAGCCTGGCCGCGCCCATGTGGGATGATCTCGTTCCCAATGGAGCCAAGAATGCTTACTGGGCAGTGACGGGGAGCTTCCCGAACCGGCGGTTCATAGTTGAATGGCGAAATCTGCCTCATTACAATCCCCTTGATCTTATCAACCATGTCACTTCGGGTAGCGCAACCTTTCAAGTAATATTTCCCGAGGAATCCGACTGGATTTTATTCCAGTATAAGAAAACTACTTTTGGAATTCCCTCCTCGTATGATGGCGGCGTTTCCGCCAGCTCCGGCCTGCAGATCAACCCTGACTGGGGGTCGGCGTACAGCTACAATCAGGCGGTTCTGACCAACAACCTGGCCATCAGGTGGACCCCGGCCTCTCTTCCCCCCACACCTCGGCTGAAAGCCGAGGATGATAATGTGGTTTTTCCGGACACCCGAGTGGGACAGGACGCCCATCATGGTCTTCACCTGCACAACATCGGCAACGCCAATCTTTCGATCACCGCGCTTTCGATTTCCCCTTCGCAGTTCTCCCTCTCCTCGACTCCCGCCCTCCCCCTGACCCTCCCGCCGGGGAGCCAGCAGGCCCTGGACCTGGTCTTCCATCCCGCTTCCACGGCCACTCTTTCGGGAACCCTGACCGTTCAATCCAACTCCTCCGGCGGAACCCTCAGCATCCCCCTCCAGGGCCAGGGCGTGCTTTCCCCGGATCTGACCGTCAGCCCCGCCCCCGCGGTCGATTTCGGACCCGTGCTGACCGGTCATACCGCCACCTTCGCGCTTCATCTGGGAAACCAGGGAAACACCAACCTGACCATTAACTCGATCTCAATCGCGGGCGGTTCGCCCGCCTTTTACTGGACGGGCCCCGCCCTCCCCCTAACCCTGGCCGGCGGCGGCAGCCAGAATTTCAGCCTCACTTTTCATCCCACCGGCGTTTCCGCTTATTCGGACACCCTGGTCATTTCCTCGAACGATCCCCGGAAACCCGCCGTCCGCCTCGCCCTGACCGGATCGGGAATTACCCCGCCGGAGATTCAACTTTCCCCCGTTTTTCTGGATTTTCAGACGGTCAGCATCGGCGGAGCAAAAAGCCTGGCTTTCGCGATCCTGAACACCGGCGGGAGTCTTCTCACGGTTAATTCCCTTGCCCTGACCGGGACCGGGTTCTCCCTGCCTTACCCTCCCTCCGCGACCTTCCAGATCAATCCGGGCAACAGCCAGAACATCCAGGTGGACTTTTCCCCGCCCGTCACCGCGGCCTATTCCGGCCAGGTTCAGGTCCAGTCCAACGCCCCCCTGAGCCCCACGGCCACGGTTTCGCTTTCCGGAATCGGGGCGGTCCCGCCGCCGCCTTCGCCCCCTACTCCTCCCTCGGCTTTCTTTGTCTCGCCCAATTCCCTGGACTTCGGCACGTTAACCACCGATTCGAGCACCGAACTCACCTTCCAGATCGAAAACCGGGGAACCAAGGATCTGCAGATATCATCCTGCGTCTCCTCCGGAGCCGGGTTTGCTCTCGTGGATCTCCCCTCGCTGCCGCTGATTATCGGCGCCTCACTCCAACAGCAGATCCGGGTCCGTTTCTCCCCGGCCACCCCGGGAAGTTTCGAAGGTTCGATCGCAATCAGCTCCGATGACCCCGATGCCCCCCTGCGGATAATCACACTTTTCGGGGCCGGGAAAGCCCCTCCGCTCCCGCCCCGGCCCCGGCTCGACTATGCTCCCACCGAGATTGATTTCCACAACGTGGACGCCGGCACGGCCAGGGTCATGAGCTTCTCCCTGGGCAACCTGGGCACCGCGGACCTGGTAATCGACGCAATTTCGGTGACCGGGGAAGGGTTCTCTTTCCCCCAACCTCTGACCCTGCCCCTGGTGATCGCCCCTCAGAGCACCCGCGATTTCCCGGTTCGATTCCTCCCTTCCTCCGCGGGCGATTTCCTCGGAAGCATTTCCATCTCCTCCAACGACCCGGTTTTCCCGCTCGCAGAAATCCCCGCCCGGGGAACCGGCCTGGCTGCCCCCGCCGGTCCTCCTCATCTTCTGGTTTCCGCCCGGCAGCTGGATTTCGGGGAGGTTAATATCGGGGAATTCCTGGAAATGCCCCTGGCCGTCACCAACACCGCCCAGGGTGATCTCGTCATCTCCAATCTGAGCTGGAACGGGGACGGGGATTTCGCGATTACTTCCCCGCCCGATCTGCCTTTAACTTTAACTCCGGGAGAAGCGCAGAGCCTGGTGATCCGTTTTTCCCCGGCCTGGATCGGATCCCGCGCGGGAAATCTCCAGGTCACTTCTAATGACCCCGATGAACCCGGACTGGCGATCAGCCTTTCCGGTACCGGAGCGGTGGCCAGCGAAAAAACCTCGGGCTGCGCCTGCGCGACCCCGGGGACTGAAGCCGGATCCGGCTCCGGTTCCGGCTTGACCGGATTGATTCTTCTGTTGGTCCTCGCGGTTTTCCAATCCCAAAGAAAAAAGAAAAAACAACGCACAGCCTGCCCGAACAATGCATTTGGTATTCTTAAATAATGTAGTTGCCCGATTTATCGGGCGCCTTTAAACCCGAAAAATGCAATTTGAATTGTGGTCTAATCTTCCCGGCTGCACTTTATCGTGCCGATTAATCGGCAGTTTTCAAAAGAGCCCGATAAATCGGGCAACTACAAAGCAGTAAAAAATAATAACTGCATTTTTTGTTTGATCACCACCCCCAAAAAAATCGGGGCTGGTTCATTCGAACCAGCCCCGATAATCCAGATCGTAACTTTCTTTATTTTTCTACTTCTTCGCGGCCGCAGGCTTCAGAGTGAGAGCCGCGACGACCATCCCCAGAATCGCCAGACCGGCGACAATGGGGAAAACCCGGAGATACGCTCCAAAGATATCCTTCATCTGACCCGCCAGGAGATTGCCGATCACCGCGCCCGCGCCGTAAGCCGTAAACAACAAGCCATAATTCTTGGCGTAATCCTTGGTCCCGAAATAGCTGGCGCAGGCCGTCGGCGCGATCGCCAGCCAGCCTCCCAGGCAGCCCCAGAGGATGCCGAAGCTAATCGTGTAGATCAAAACACTCGTCGGATTGAAATATAAAAGCAGGGAAGCCAGCACAATTAATACGTATGAAACCAATGCCGCATTCTTCGGATTTAGTTTGTCCGTCAACGATCCGAAGATCGGGCGTCCGAAACCGTTACAAGCAGCAAAAGGAATGACCAGGCTGGTCATCAAAGCCCCCGCCGCCACGGCGTCCATCCCGGCACTGGCGCCTACTTCCATCCCCACCGATTTGCTGATCCCGATGGCCATCAGCCCCGCCAGCGTTCCAATCGTGTAGCAGAACCACAGGCCATAAAAAGTGGGGGTTTTGACCATTTCACTTCTCATTAAATCCTTAACCGGCGCCGACCCGGCTTTGGGTACCGGCGGCTTCCATCCCTTCGGAGCCCAGCCCGCAGGGGGGAATTTCATCAGTAAAGCTAAAAGCGTTAAAAGAATCAGAAAAGATATGCCAAAGATCTTGAAAGTAACCAATATACCGCCGCTCGCCGCAAAAGCTTTGGTCAGCGCGTCCGCGATCGGGCCGATTAAGGCCGCAGAGAACCCGAATCCCAACACGGTCAAGCCGACCGCGAGTCCGCGTTTATCGGGAAACCACCGGGCCGAAACCGCGATCGGCGCTCCATAAGCGATCCCCACGCCGAGGCCGCCAATAACCCCGTAAAAAATGGATAGGCTGGTCGGCGTCGTTACCATCGAGGCCAGGAACCAACCCAAAGCCGTTAAAATTCCTCCGATAATAGAGATTTTTTTCGGCCCCAATTTTTCGATATACGGGCCGGCCAAGGGCATCGATAAAGCAAATACCAGAAGGAAGACGATATAGGGATATAACATCTGCGTTGCCGTCGCTTCCACTCCCAGGGTTTTGAAATAAGCCGCCAAGGGTACTTTCAGAATTCCATACGCATAAATGGCCCCCAGGCAAAAATTCATCAGCATACCTGCGATTACATAAATCCACCGGCCCGACTCCGCCGGCATTCCAAAAATTTTCACGTCTTCAGCCATATCCTTTTCCCTCCTTTGTTTTGAAATTTACATTTTAAATCATCTAATGGGAATTTAATTACGCCCGGTAAATTTTTGTATACAATTACCCCCTTCGGGGCATTATGTCAAGGGTAATTTTCTTTTCCAAATAAGTATATTCTTGCTAAAAATGGCCGGTATGATATAAAAATATCCTTATGGATTATCGCGTAAACGTATATGTGGATAAAGACCACCCGGTCTTTAAAACCCCCCGTTTTATTGATCCCAAGGGCCAGCCCACCCAGAAATTGATTGACCTGGCCGATCCCCACAAAAAGGACGGGCTGGTTTGGAGCCTTTTCATGACTTTCAACAAGCTGGACTATGATTTCTGGCTTCCCCGCCTGGGCGAGCTGGTTTACGGCCGTCCGATCGAAAACGTCTCTTACATCGCCCCTCATTTCTGGAGACCGGTTGCCCCGCCGCTGCAACGCTATCTCTGGATTTACGAAAATCTGAATCATCCCCGAATCGCCGCGAGCCGCGGAGGCCGGAAAGAACCCAAGCGTCTGGCCGAAGTGGCCGAACACGCGGATTACTGGAAGGACCTGGCCCGCGAAGGCATCCTCAACCCGGGAATGGCGGGTTGTCTGGAAGAACCGGCCGAACTTGATCTCATCCTGGACTCACCCTCCTTCGTGATCGCGGTAATCGCCCGGAATTCGGAGGACATCTTCGGGGAAGAAACCTGGGACCGGGAACGGGATGAAATCGGCAAAGTGATCGACCTGGGGCTCAAATTCACCGAGGGTAAAAAAGCCTTTTACCTGATGCTGATCACGGACAAGGACAAGCACGAACCCGCGAAGATTTACGATGAGCTCATGCCCCATTACCGAAGCGATCCGGATTTCCTCAAGAGCCGTCTCCCCCATCGGAGTGAGGCGGAACTTGACCGCCTGCGGGGGCACCTAGACCGGACCACCTGGTCGGATATCATCAACATGCTCCGGGATTCGCGGGTGGAACTCCCCACCGGAAAAAGAAAAATCATCAAGGGCCTGTTTGAATATCTGGAAAAGAGAAACCTGATCTAAGCATGACCATTTTATGAGTAAAAATAAAAAAAATCGGACGTCCAAAATCCTGAAAAACTCCACCGCGGTAATCGGGGTGTTCAACCGCGCGCTGGTTAAGATCCCGCTCGTCGGAGAGAAAATGGTGGCCGGCACCAGCAAGTCCCTGGGGCGGCTCACCGCCCGGAATAGGATGCTGGGCTTCAGAACCGATCCCTCTTATGAGAATGCCCTTTTCAACTGGGAGCTTTTTCTGGAACTGATCGGGGCGGAATTCAAGAAGGATGATCTAAGCCCCACCGCCAAGATCTATACCTTCGTTCGCTGTCCGGCCGGATATACCGAACCCGAGCATCTGGGCGCTTGCGTAGCGACAATGGAACTGGACCAGAGCCTGGTCTCCACCTCCGGCGGACAGCTGATCATCGAAAAACGGATTCCGATCGACGGGCTCTGCGCGGTCAGGATCGTACCAGCCTGACTCAAGCGCATAGAGCACGGAGCAGAGGGCAGAGGGTTCAGATTGAATAATCAGCGGCCCTTCCGGGCCGCTTTCTTTTTCAAAGGCTGCCCGCCTACCACCTATTACTTTTCTCGCTAGCCTTTTTTTCTTATAGGGGGAAGGTTTCGCTCCGTTCACAATAGGTGCACACCGTTTGCCCAGCAGGCTGACCCGCCCCTCGACGGAGTTTATACTGAGTGAAACGAATGTGCTCGGGGCAACCGGGTCTAGCCTGTATCGATAAATATCTAAACATCGAGTTTATCGCAGCATGATTTCCGAA
>JAPLJL010000216.1 GCA_026388615.1 Pseudomonadota bacterium
CAACTGGGGCTTGAGCCCGGCGGAGGCCGCCCGGAAGGTTGAACAGGAGATGATCCCTTACTATCCGCTGGGGATTTTCAAAGAAAAGAAAGAAACAGATCATCTGTAAGCTCGAAGGCCAGAAAGCTGGAAGGCGAGAAAGCCAAGAATGAAAAAATATTCAGAAATAAATAATTTTCGATTTGATATTTACGCTTTCCAGCTGTCTAGCTTTCCAGCTGTCTAGCATTCATTGTTTTATGGAAAAATATTACACCGACATAGTTTTTTCCGGATCCGGGGGGCAGGGGGTGATGCTGATCGGCAACGCTCTTTCCCTGGCGGCCCTGGACCGGGGCTACCTAGTCACCTACATGCCTTCCTACGGGGTGGAGATGCGGGGCGGGGCGGCCAACTGCACCGTGGTGATCTCAACCGAAGAGATCGGTTCCCCCGTGATCGGTTTTCCGGAGATCCTGGTGGCTTTTAACCGGGATTCCTTTGAACGTTTCAAAACCCGGGTCAAACCGGGGGGTACGGTGATCGTCAACAGCACCCTGGTTCCGGATTACTGCGTCGAACGGAAGGAAATCAAGGTGCTGCCGCTGGCGTTGAACGCCCTGGCCCAGGAAATCGGGGATGAACGTTTAATGAATATCATAGGCCTGGGCGCCCTGGTGGAGCGGATTGCCGTAGTGGGAACCGGGGATATCGAGAAGGTATTTCCAAAGGTGCTGGGCCGGAATTTTGAAAAATACCGGGACCTTTACCTGAAAGCGCTGAGCGTGGGCGCCGAAGAAGTGAGAAAGATTAAATAAATACTTTGAACGTCATTCCCGTCCCGCATCAGAATGCGGGATAAACTCCAGCGGGAATCCAGGCTCCGTCCCTGCGAAAGCAGGGAACCAGTAAAGAGGAACTGGATTCCCCCGGATCAAATCCGGGGCAGGCTTGGTCAAGCCCGGCCTGCCCGAGCCTCCGACTCGTGTCGGCCAGGGAATGACAGCCATGGTAAAGGAATTTATAACTCACCATACCGGAGTTGAAGGGGGGAAACATGCCAAATGGAGAGATCAAGGTCGGGGAAAAAATCAAAAGGCTCAGGGAGGATGAGGGGATTTCCCTGGAGGACCTGGGAAAGAGGATTGGGTTTTCTCCCTCGGTAATTTCCCAGATTGAGAATCACCTGATTTCTCCTCCCCTGGGAATTCTGATCAAGATCTCCCGGGCGCTCAAAGTCAAACTGGGGTATTTTTTCTCCGAATTCCAGGAAGAAAAGGGCGAAGCGGGTCCGGAAGAGCCCTTTACCATCGTTAGGAAAGATGAACGGAAGAAGATTTCCCGGGTGGCTTCCAAGGAAGGGGTTAATTACGGTTACTCTTACGAATCTTTGGGCTTCGGCAAGAAAGACCGCCAGATGGAGCCGTTTCTGGTTTCCCTGGAGCCCCGGAGCGCCGGTGCCGGCGAAGAAGGTCTTTCCGCCCATGAAGGGGAGGAGTTTGTTTTCGTGCTCGAAGGCGAAATGGAGGTCCAGCTCGGTAATCACACTGACGTGCTCTCGAGCGGGGACAGCATTTATTACGATTCCACGATTCCCCACCGGGTGCGCTGCGCCGGCGGTAAACCGGCCAAGATCCTGGCGGTGATTTATGCAACCCAATAATAGAAAATAGTAAAAAGAAAAAATCATGGAAGCCGAATAATTTATGCCGCGGATAAAGCAGTCGCCCATTACGAAATTGCAGATTCATTCCCGGATCAAAACCCGGGACGGTTTTCCCCTCACCCTGACCCGCCGGAAACCGGAATCTCTTCCTCCCGGACGGGAGCCGGTAATTTTTATTCACGGCATCGGTCAGGACCGCCGCACCTGGGACCTCGGATACCGGGGTTTTGCCCAGTACTTGGCCGGACGGGGGGTGGATACCTGGATGCTGGAGGTGCGCGGAATGGGTCTTTCCCGCCGGGAAGGTTCCCGGCTGACCCGGTTCCTCCCTTATCGCTGGAATTTTGACACGATGGTGAACTGCGACCTGAAGCGCACGGTTGAATATGTATTGGACGAAACCGGGGCCGACCAGGTTTTTCTCTGCGGGCACAGCCTGGGGGGGATGATGACCTACGCCTTCGTGCCAGGGAATCAGAAACTGATTCGGGGTTTTATCACCCTGGGCGGCCCGACCCTCCTGGGAAAAGGGTCCCTGGCCATGAAGGTGCCTTTCTGGGCCAACCGCCCGCTTCTCCGGAAAGGACGGTTGACTTACGCGGAGCTTCTTCCTTTTTTCCCCCTGGGCGTGGTCGGCCGGGCGGCGCTGATGGGGTTCCCCCTCATGCAGAGCCCGATCGAATCGCTGGTTCCCCTGCATCCCTGGCATTTCCGGAATGTTTTTCCCCGGGATATCCGGATGATTCTGGGAAAGGGTTTTGGCAATATCGCACCTGGGATTCTCAAACAGATGACGATCTGGGCTACGGAAGGCATATTTGTCAACTCCGACCGGAAGATAAATTACCTGGAAAGAAT
>JAPLJL010000250.1 GCA_026388615.1 Pseudomonadota bacterium
AAACTGAAAGAAAAAGCCGGTCTGCTTTCGGAAAAGATCGCGGCCCAGAAGCCCGAAATCGGTGAACCCAGTATCTCCCAGCGAAACCAGCAGGAGGATTTCCTCAAGGAATCCAAACAAATCGAAACCGATCTGGGCCGGATCGAAACCCAGCTGGACACCGTGAGGGAAAACATCCGCCTGGCCCGGGAAAATCTCCTGGCCGAGCTGTCCCTGCGCATCGCCGCGCTGGAAAAACAATCCGGAAAGAAACCGGATTCGCAACGGCTCGTCGATCTCCTCGGCCTCCGCCGGGAAAAGGAAAACCTGCTGGATCAGGTCTTCTCCGACCTGAACCCCCGGATCGTTCTTCCCGCCGCCGACCCGGGTGACGGCCCCCAGGAAATCCGAAACAAGCTTGAGGTTCTCGACCTGGCCCGGGCCCACCTCCAGAAACAGCTGGGAGTAACCATCATGAGGCTGGAGGAGCTGAACCAGCAATCGGCCCTCTCCCGGGGCCTGCAGGAGTTTCTGGAAGACACTTATGATTTTTCCGCCGAGGTCAGCCACCGGGATGAAATCCTGGCACGGGTCCAAAACCCGCCGGACACCTCCTCGCCTTCCCTACCCGCCAAGGAATCCCCCGGAGGCGAAGGGATCGCGATCATCGATTTCGGAGGCACGGGGAAAGATTCCTCGCCTTCCTCGGTCTCACCCCCGGAGATTCTTCGGCTGCAATCCTCGAGTTCGACCCTTTCCCTTCCGGCCGGCTCCGCCCACGTTCCCACCCTCGAGGAAAAAATCCTCCGCTGGAAAACCCGGAAAACCGCCCTGGAGGAACTGATCCTGCGGGTTAACGCCCGGGGGGACGAACTCCGGCGGTAATAATAGCCAGCCCGTTTTTTCTTTCCTTCTATCCCGAATCCTTCATTCCCGTGTCTTCCGGGAAGATTACTAACCATTCCATCTGCATTCTTCGTGTTTATATCCTCCGTGTAAACTAATGATTTGACTTTTGCCTTCGATAATTAGAAATTTGACCGGTGAAGTTCTTCACTTCCGGCCGGAGGACTGGAGACGAGGGGGTCCGAATGACGCTCTTTCGGATTTCCCCGGGAAGCTGGCTCGCGTTTTTTTCCCTGGCCTTTTCCCTCCCGTTTTTCTCCCCCGCGCCCGCCTTTTCCGCCGATACCGAAGGCCGGGCCGTATTCAATCTGGGTTACGATGACAATGTCTACGACGACACTTCCAACCAGAAAAAAGGCGACTTTCTTTATCGGATGGTCCTGGAAGGCCGGACCCTCATCTCCCTGCCCCAGACCCTGGCCCTTTCCGGATCCCTCTGGAACGGGGCGGAATTTTTTACCCGGGAGGAATCCGAAAACCGGCTGCGGCAGAAGCTTTCCCTCCGCCTGGGCTCGGAGAACCGTTTTTTGGCCGCCTTCCTCAAGGGCACCCTGGAAGGCAGCTTCTTCCCCTGGAAGGAAAACTGCTATTACTTCAAACCGGGAACCGAGTTTTCCCTCGCCCGGAATCTTTCCCCGGTTTTTCGAGCCAGCCTCGCGCTCAACTACCAGTATTTCGACTATCACCCCGAGGCTGATCTCAGCTACCAGTTCCTGGTTTATTCGGGCTTAATCGAGTCCCGGATCCGGGAGGATCTCCGCGCCGAGCTCTCCGGAGCGGAAACCCGGCGCTGGAACGAAGGCCTGGCCCACATCCGAGATCAGCAGAACAACCTGGACTGGGCCGATTTTACCAGGGATGACCTGGTGGACGAGTTTTCCCTCGCCCTCGCCTATTCCCCCCGGTACCTCCTGCGCGCCGCCTACCATTTCCAGACAGGAACCTCGAACAGCTATGGTCTCTCCTTCCGGACCCACCGGATGTCCCTAACTTTCTCCTATCCCTTGCCGACGAAGACTATCTTCCACCTTTTCGGGGTTATCCAGGTCAAGAAATACAGTGGCCTGGGAACCTACACGATCTGGGCCGAGGACCGGAGAATAATACTGGCCGACGAGCAGGACGAAAACCTGAACGCGATCAACGTCCGGGTCGAACAGAAAATAAATAAACACTTATCCCTGCAGCTGAATTACAACCGTTACTCCAACGAGTTTTCGAGATCGCGTCCCTATTCGAAAAACCTGTTTTTTCTGGGTGTCCGCTTCGGCACCTGACCGGATTTCTTTCTTAAAAACCTGATTCGCCAAGCCTCAATTTTTTAAGTCTATCCTCAAAAATTTGACAGTCCGGTCCGGCTGAAATCCCGGGCCTTCCCGGGATCCGAGGGTGGCCAACCCGATTCTTCGCTTTCAAGCGCGGCACGGAGATTGCACTCAATTAGTAAGGGGGAATATATTCGAAAATGAACCAACCATTTGATTCCAATAAAGAATTGAAAATAGTAAAGATCCAAATATTTATTCTATTCCTGACCCTGGTACTCTCGGCCGCCCTCCTTTTAAATTTAAATTGTTCCGGGAAAAAATCCCCATTAACGGGCACGGAAACCCCGGAGATCCCGGCTCAGGCGATCAGCGCCAGCACCGATTCCCAGGATTGGACCCGCTATCTCGCTTATTCCCGTCCCCCTTCGGAAACCGTGATCATCGAATCCTGCAAAAATACCGCCGATTTTCCCTCCCTCATCACCCCGACCCTGGAACAAATCGTCGACAACGGCTATCGCTCCCTCTCGGAAACGTATTACCGGGGAGGCGGCGGATATTACCTGCTTGACGGCGGCGGCGCCCTCCTGGGCGGAGAG
>JAPLJL010000393.1 GCA_026388615.1 Pseudomonadota bacterium
GGAATATCTCAATGGGGATCTTTTCCCCCTGCTCGCGCAATTCTTCAATGAACCGGGGAATAAAGCCGGTGGCCACCATCTCCCCCAGGACCTTCCCGTCCGGATCGTAGCCCTTGGGCTTGAAGACGAAGATGTCCTGGAGGGTGATGATCTCGCCCTCCATCCCCTGGACCTCGGTGACATGGGTGACCTTGCGGGTCCCGTCCCGGAAGCGGCTTTGCTGGATGACCAGGTCGATCGCGCTCGAGATCTGCTCCCGGATGGCCCGGACCGGGAGCTCCATCCCCGACATCAGGACCATGGTTTCCAGGCGGGCGATGATGTCGCGCGGGGAGTTGGCGTGCCCGGTGGTGAGCGACCCGTCGTGCCCGGTGTTCATGGCCTGGAGCATGTCCAGCGCCTCCCCGCCCCGGCATTCCCCCACCACGATCCGATCGGGACGCATCCGGAGGGTGTTTTTGACCAGGTCCCGGATGGTCACCGCCCCCTTGCCCTCGATGTTGGGCGGACGGGCTTCCAGCGAGATCACATGTTCCTGGGGCAGGCGCAGCTCGGCCGCGTCCTCGATCGTGACAATCCTTTCGCCGGAGGGGATGAAGGCGGAAAGCACGTTGAGCAGGGTGGTCTTCCCCGAGCCGGTTCCGCCCGAGATGATGATGTTCTTCCGGTGGTGGACGGCCAGGCGGAGGAACTCTCCCATTTCCCGGGTCAGGGAGCCGAAGCGGACCAGGTCTTCGATCCCGATCGGGTTTTTGGAGAATTTCCGGATCGTCAGGGTCGGCCCCTGGATGGCCAGGGGCGGAATAATGGCGTTGACCCGGGACCCGTCCTTGAGCCGGGCATCCACCATCGGAGAGCTTTCGTCGATCCGGCGCCCGAGGGGCGAAACGATCCTTTCGATCACGTTCAGGATCGCCCGGTCGCTGGAAAACCTCTGGCCGGAGAGAAAAAGCTTGCCCCGCTTTTCCACGTAGATCTGGTTCTTCTTGTTAACCATCACTTCGGTAATCTCAGGATCGTCCAGCAGCTCCTCGAGGGGCCCGAGCCCCAGGGCCTCGTCCAGGATATCCTTGGCTAGTTTTTCCCGGGAAAGCCCGGGAGGGATGGAATCGCGGACTTCCTCCAGAATCTTTTCCAGGACTTCCCGGGTGCGGGCGCGGATTTCCGCGGAGGGCTCCCGTCCGAAGTCCATCCGCTTTAAGTTCAACTGCTCGATCAGCTGGCGGTGGAGGTTTTCCCGGAGCGCGGCTACCCCGGCGTGGTCGAGGTCGGGGGCGGGCGGCGGGCCGGTCTCCGCGGGGGGCGGAGGGAGCGGGGTTTCAACTTTCCCCGCCGGGGCCGCCAGCACCTTCAGGATCCGGGAGCCGATCCGGATTTCGTCGCCGGTTTTAATCTCGGCCTCCGGCGCGATCTTTCTCCCGTTGACCAGCGTGCCGTTGGCGCTTCCCAGGTCCCGGATCCAGGCCGAGCCGTTCCGTTTGAAGATCTCGGCGTGCTGGCGGGAGACGCGGGTTTCGGCAATGACCAGGGCGCAGTCCGGGTTCCGCCCGATCAGGATATTTTCCCCGGAGATTTTCCGGTGTTCCGGGGGATCCCCGGAAGCGCCGGGGCTGATTTCAATAATTATTTCCATTTTTACCATTTAGGATTGCTTCGTCACCCGGAATAACGTCGGGTTCCTCGCAATGACAATATAGTCATTGCGAGCCCGAACCCGGTGAGGGCGCGGCAATCTGGTTTTGCCTTCAGTCCAACAATTTGGGCTTGAGCTCCTCCTCACCCTGCTGGTAACTCTTTTTCATCTTTTCCACCCGGTCCTTCCCGATCGAGCCGGGGCGCACCAGGCGGGGGGTGACGAAAACCAGGAATTCGGTCTTGTCCTGCTGGAAATTACGGGATTTGAAAAGCTCCCCGATAATGGGGATGGATCCCAGAACCGGCACCTTATCGACCGTCTTGGCGTCGCGGCTGGAATAAAGCTCGCTCAGGACCAAAGTCTCGTCCTTAGCCATGTTCACCGAGGTTTCGGCTTTGCGGGTCTTGATCGCCGGGATGATGGTGCCCGAGAGTGAAACGGCGTTGGCGAGGTCGAGATCGCTGATTTCGGCCCGGATGCTCATGCTCACATTGCCGAAACTGTCGGTCAGCGGTTCAAAGGCCAGGCCAACCCCGTAATCCTTCCACTGGATGTCCACCTCCCCCAGCCCCTTGGAGACCGGCACCGGGATCTGCCCGCCGGCCAGAAAGCTGGCCTTGGCCCCGCTCCGGCAGATGAGAATCGGGTTCGAGAGCACCCGCCCCAGGCCCCGGGAGAGCATCAGGTTCAGGGTGGAGCCGAAGCCCGAGATCAGGGAGGCCTGCCAGCCCTCGGCCGCCGGAGCGGTTTTCAGGGAGCCGGTCTTGTATTCCCAGGTCCAGTTGGCCTGGAAGTTGACCAGGTTCTGCCAGTCCATCCCGACCGCCTCCCGGAGCCCCCGGGAAACCTCCATGATCTTGACGTCAATCTCCACCATCGGTTTCAGGGAAATCTGGTTTTTTTGAACCAGGTTGACCACCAGGGGATAGACCAACTCAGGCTTCCTGCCTTTGGTCCACTTCTTCTGCCGGGCATGTTCCTCGAGGAAGCGCCGCCAGCAGGCATAGACAAACTGGCGCAGCGAGGCGTCCTTGAACTCCAACCGCACGATTGGCACCGGGCGCGGG
>JAPLJL010000037.1 GCA_026388615.1 Pseudomonadota bacterium
ATAGAGCAAGGGGCATGGTGCGAAAGAAATAAAGCAGAAAAATTTAAAGTCCAGCAGTTTCCGGCCCCCACTTCCAGTCCGGAGGGACCAACCGGAGGCCGGGGATCCGCCTACCTCTATAAAAATATAAGAATGAATTAAAAAGTAATGAAAAGATTCCGGAGATTATGTTCGGTTTTTAGATTTTTTGCCGGAGGTTTTTCCAACTTTTGTTTTTCTAACCGGAGACTTAGTACTTTTGCCTTTGTATTTCTTATTAAATTTCTTTGTTTTTAGTTTCCGACTTTGAACTTTAAACTTGGAACTTTGAACTTCTTTCCTTTTTGCCTTCTCCCACATCTCATCCAGCTCTTCGAGGGTGAAATCCTTCCATTTTCTTCTGGATGTATTGACCTCTTCCTCAACCAACCGGAATCTCTGGACAAATCTCCGGGTGGATTCGTTAAGCGCTTCTTCCGGGTCCAGACCGAGATGACGGCCAAGGTTGCTCAAAGCGAAAAGGATATCCCCGAATTCACCGAATATTTCCTCCCCGGATTTCGAATTTACCGCTTCTTCAAGCTCCCCGATCTCCTCCACGCATTTTTTCAGGATGCCATCCAGGGTGGGCCAGTCAAACCCCACATTGGCGGCTATCCCGCTGATCTTCCTAGCGGAAGAAAAGGCAGCGTCTTTCGGATCAGGATCGGGAAGTATTGATTTCAATGACTAATTCCTAATGCCTAATTAATTCCCAATGACCAATGAATTAAAAATGACTAATTGCTAATTTTTTATAAAATCCCAATTACTAATAATCGAATATAAAATATCTATAAAATCAAAATGGGCATTAAAATTTGGACATTGATTAGACATTAGGTCAATTAGAAATTAGACATTTTCATGTTAGGCATTGATTAGAAATTCGTCATTAGAAATTAGAAATTGCCTGGTCGATTCGTCATTGGACCGGCACAGTGAAGGTAGCCCGGGGCAAAACCACCACTTCAGCTTTATTCCCGCACTTCTTAAAAGCGAAATCCAGGGCTTCATCAACCGTATGCGCCGGCTGGCAGAAGGTCGTGCAGACATCCTTATCCGGGAGACTGGAAACCAGCAGACAATCCACATTGTCGGGAAGATAGCGGGTCAATCCGAGCTGGTAAATCACCTCGTTAATAACCAACGCCCCCCCTACCCCGTCCGGGCATTCGGTCGCGACAATGATCACTCCGCCGGGTTTTACGATAATGGCCGCCGGGGCGACGGTCTTAGTGGATTGGTAGATATTATTCGCCACCGGAAGGGAGTCCGAAACGATTACGATCTCCGCCGAGCGGGCCGGGAACTTGACCTCGAACATCTCCCGGGCCGTCTTCACCCCTTCCCGGTGCGCCTTGATGTAATCCCCCGCCACCACCTTGACCGGCTCCCCCTTGCTGCTCATCACCACGTTTACGATAAAGAAATTGGGCACCAGGGCGGCGGCCGCCTCCATGTCCTGCCGGACGACGTTTTCCTCAATAATTCCCAGCTTGGCCTTGGGATGGGTTTTCATGAAATGGTTGGGACCGATGGTGGCGATATGAGCCACCCCGGGGAGAATGGACTTGGCCCCCCCCGCGTAACCGGCAAAGTAATGGGGCTTGATCTGCCCGAGCGCGATCACCAGATCGGCTTCAGCGACCGCCTTGTTGATCAGAACCGTTTTCTTCCGGGAAGCCAGGAAGGCGAAAACCAGCCGTCCGATGATCCCGAGCCGGATCATCTTGCGCACGGCCTGAAAATTAAAGGTAACAAGATTCTTCAGGAATCTCACCAAGGTCGCGGGGGCGTGCTTCAGCGACCGCTTGATCTCGTCATAGATGTAATCTATGTAAAAATCCTTCAGACGATGCGGAGTCGTGCCGATTTTTTTCATCGCCCCGAGATCGTTGCAGGTGTGGTTGATGATTTTATAGCGTTTGATGATTTCTTCGCTCAATCCCCATCTTTCCTGCGGCAGGACCGGGTGCTTGGCGTAGGCGATGATGATCGTGATATCCGAATCCGGCTGGGGCAGGTATTCGCGGACTACGTTAAAGGTTTCCGTCTTGGGAAACCTCCGGGCCGGGTCGCTGATGATGACGGCCACCTTTTTGGCGTTCTTGGCCATCTCTCGGAGGGGCTTCTGGCCGGTTGGGTTGTCCAGGACTTTCCGGAGTTCCCCCTGGAAGTCCGTCATTCCCGGTTTGTCGTTAGGCAAAATCACCGCCTTGAGATTGGGCGGATCCTTGATCTGCATGGGTTTACTGCCGTAAGGAAGTTCGATCATTTTATCCCTCCGTCGGATAAAAACTAATAACCAATAACCAAATTACAATTACCAAACTCGAATCTAGTAAATATTATTAATCTTTAGGAGTAAATAATAAACAGGACACAAACGAAAAAACGCTAAGAATAAAGAGTCGGTTCCGTTATTGGTTTCTTTCTAAAGTTTTTACTGCCCGCCCTCGCCAATCAGGTCTTTATGATGTAGGGGCGGCTTTCCAT
>JAPLJL010000245.1 GCA_026388615.1 Pseudomonadota bacterium
CTAACCCGATCCGGAAGTGAATATCCTGGTCCAGGTTATTATGAACGTATCCCGGCTCCGGCCGCAAAACCTCTAAATCCAGCCTTTCTGCCGTACTTACCATGTAATGAAGATTGGTTCCTTGGCTGGGGATACCGCTTTGGCCTTTTATTGCGACCTGGTAACCTCCGTAATAACCGTTGGCCAGGCGAATAAAGGAAGCCTGATGCTGGAAAATCGAGACCTTGATAAGAGGATAATTTTCCCGGGAGATATTTTGTCCTTGGGGATTGATAATGCGGTAACTTCCGTTGGAATTGATTAATATTTTATTGCCCTTGGGATCTTTTACCTCGTAGCTAAACTCGGATTTTTCTTCGACGTAAATGAAAATGTCACCGCCGCCCTGGAACTGGAAGGATTTCTTTTCCCCGCGTTTGATCCCCTTAACCACGTCAGAAACGACGCCCTTTCGATACATTACCTCGAGTTCCACCAGGGACACGAAAACCGCTTGGATATCCTCGGCGGAAAAGATCGGGATATAATCCTTGCCCCCGCTCTCCCGGGCGATCCTGCTGAGCAGATTCTCGTCTAATCCCTGCTCAGACTGCGGGTTGGGATTTTGGGCGTCGGCTCCCAGTCCCATCACGAAAATTGGGGCGTTGTTTTTTATCTCCGGGTTGTATTTCGGGTTAAAAAGCCGGTGCAAATTTTGATATTCTCCGACATTATGAAACCCGTCAGTAAGAAAAAAGATGTAATTTTGGACTTCCGGACCGGTATCCTTCAGGCAGTCATAGGCGGTTCCCAGGCAAAGATCAAAGTCGGTTTCCCCTCCTTGGGCCCCAATCCGGTCAATCGCTGAGTCCAGTTCAGAAAAATGATCGGACACATTCAAGGGGCAGACGGAAAAATGCACCCGATCACTGAAATCAATAATCCCGAGCTCAACGTTGGAAAGCTCATTTCTCTTTATATAATTGAGAATCAATTTCGCGCCCGAACGGCGGCGGTTGTAGATATCATTGCCCCCGAATTTGCGCATGGAATTAGAGGAATCCACCACCAACAAAATTTTCTTGCGCTGGAAAACTTGAACCTGGCTGCATTTTCCTATCTGACAAGCCAGATCATCATTCAGATTCTGCAGTTGTTCCGGCTGGTAAATTTTACTTATTTTTCCCGAAGCGGTCCGGTTCTCTTTTACTTCCGTAAATGAGCGGGATTTCAAGGAAATTGAGTAGTTATCCCCCCCCGCGGTTTCATCGACGAAGCAATTCAATACCCCGTTTGCTCCCAAGGTCTTTCCAACATCGAGGCCGCCATTTTGCTCGAGTTCGTATGGTGAAAGATTGAGATTGCGAATGACATCCTCCACCTTGATGTTTTCTACCAGACGGTAAATCCCCAGAGCTACCAGGGTTTGATAAAGATTTTCATGGTACTCACTGAGAAAATGATTCGGGATGCCTTCCTTGCCCCCGCAGGGAAAGAGGACTATAACCGGGCGGGACGCGCTCTCAGGGATTTCTAACTGGGTAATTATGGCAGGCATGGCTGGGGTCGGCTCCGACCCCAGGTTTTCCGGGGGATAGGTCACGCTGATCCCTGTATCAGGACCCGGTCCGGAAACCGGCTGGGTCAAAAGGCGAGGGTAAACCGCCTTCGGCGTCGGTTCCGGCTGAGGCGGCGGAGGCGGGAAGGTTTGGACCGGAAGCTCTATCGGCGATGTCTCAGATTCCGCCCGAATTTCCCGATCGGGAGAAGTTTCCCCTCCCTCGGATTGGATCTGGGTAATCGGCTGGGGATAAACCTCATCGGTCTCCGACTTCGGCCAAGAATCCGCGGGGAAGAATAATCCTCCCGTCAGAAAAATAAATAAAAGGAGCCGAAAACCCCTTTTTATCTTCACAAACTTTCCCCCTATGCTTAGAGCTTATTTATTGTTTCTAATCCTAATGGTTAGCAAACCTCCGTGTCAACAACTTCTTGTTTTTCCTTGATATTTAACTTGTTAGCTGCCTTTGCTGGTGTACATATACATGGTTAGCACAGTAGTAAACCGAGCCCCAGTGTTGGATTGACAAGCTTCAATTCGTGATTATCTTAATTATCGAAAGGGGGTGCATAAAATGAACATTGAACTTTGGAAAAGATTACCGTTAAAGACTGGGGACGATGATCTGGATCTTTTCCGGCACTTCGGGAGCGGCGATATCGAGTTCTTATTCGGAGAGACCCCAACCTTGGGATACCCTGCGGTTGAAGTCAGGGGAGACAATAAGAATTATTATTTGGAAGCGGAAACTCCGGGGCTTACTGAAAAAGAATTGGAAGTCGTGATCGAAGACGGGGTTCTAACCTTGAAAGGGGAAAGGAAAACCGAAACGGAAAAGAAAGAAGGAAAGGTTCACCGGACTGAGAGGTACTACGGATACTTCTCCCGGAGCTTCGGCATTCCTGAGGATGTCAAAACCGAGGAGATCACGGCCTTCTATGAAAACGGAGTCCTGAAACTGACCCTCCCGAAAGGGGAGGAAGCTAAACCCAAACGGGTTGAAATCAAAATCAACTAACCGGTCCCGTGGTTTATCCGGGAACGGAACATCCCCCCTCCCCTAGTCGCCCCGATTCCACAGATCAAGTCGGGGCGGCTTTTTTTATCCCGTAAAATGAGGCAGGTGTTAGGTTTTAAGGAACCCCGGGGGGTGTCAATCGCATAGAGCATAGAGCATAGAGCATAGAGCATAGGGCATAGGGCACAGAGCAAAAGACGGTCCATAGTGTCTGTTGAGTCCATTGTGTCTTTCTTTTGACACTATAGACACTACGAACTCTATGGACTCTACGAACGCCTTTGATTCAGGAGCGAGACCAACCCCCAAAAAAAAGAAAAAATGCTCATATTCCGCATTTGATCGTGGTTTTCCCTCGTTCGATCCGATAAACTTATACATTTGGGTAATTAAAAATGGAACCGGGAAAAATCATCGTTCGCGGGGCCCGCGAGCATAACCTGAAAAACATCTCCGTTGAGATTCCCCGGAACAGCCTGGCCGTAATCACAGGGGTTTCGGGATCGGGCAAAAGTTCCCTGGCCTTTGACACCATTTACGCGGAAGGCCAGCGCCGTTACGTGGAATCCCTTTCCGCTTATGCCCGGCAGTTCCTGGAACAGATGGAAAAACCCGACGTGGATGAAATTCTCGGGCTTTCCCCGGCCATTTCCATTGAGCAGAAAACCGTATCGAAAAACCCCCGCTCCACGGTCGGAACCGTTACGGAAATTTATGATTATCTCCGGGTGCTTTTCGCCCGCATCGGCCACCCGCACTGCCCCCGCTGCGGCCGGGAAATCAGCTCGCAAACCCCTCCCCAGATCGTGGACCGGATCCTGGAAATGCCCCCCGGATCCCGGGTCATCATCCTCGCCCCGATCGTGCGGGGCCGGAAAGGGGAATACCGGAAAGAGCTCTCCGACCTCCGGCACCAGGGCTTCCTCCGGGTCATCATCGACGGGGATCCCCGGGAACTGACCGAGGAGATCGAGCTCGACCGCAAGCGAAAGCACACGATTGAGGTGGTAATCGATCGGATCACGATTCCCGAAGGAGCCGGTCCGAAGGGGAAGGAGGAACCCAGCCTCCGTCCCCGGCTGGCGGAAGCGGTTGAGCTCGCCACCGGACTCGCGGAGGGAATCGTCCGGGTCAAGCTGCCGGATAATCAGACCGTGACTTTCAGCTCCCGTTTCGCCTGCCTGGATTGCGGGATCGATCTTCCCGAAATCAACCCGCGGATATTCTCCTTTAACAATCCCTACGGGGCCTGCCCGGAATGCGACGGCCTGGGAACCAAAACCGATTTCGCCCGCGCCCTGGTGGTACCGGACGAGAACCTCTCCCTCCGGGAAGGCGCGATCGAACCCTGGCAGAAGAAAAATCCGGCGGTCCGCCAGCAGATCCTGGAATCCTTGAGCCGGCGTTTTGATTTCGACATCTACACCCCTTGGAAAAAACTCCCCCCGGCCGTTCAGGAAATCATCCTCTCGGGGACGGGGGAGGAAAAAATCGAGTTCTGGTACGAGCGCGCGGGGAAAAGGCACCGTTTCCTCCGCCCCTTCCCCGGGGTAATCGGGGAACTGCGGGTCCGGCTGGACCAGGATCCGGACTGGTCAGAACGTGAGGAGCTTTCCCGTTACCTTGAAACCCAGGAATGCCCGGCCTGCCGGGGCACCCGTTTACGGCCCGAAAGCCTCTCGGTCAAGATCGCGCAAAAATCCATCGCCTCGATTACCTGTCTGACCATCGCGGAAATCGACCGCTTCTTCGCCGAGCTCCAGCTTTCCTCCCGGGAAGCCGAAATCGCCCGCCGGCTGCTGAAAGAAATCCGGGAACGCCTCGGTTTTCTCGTCAAGGTGGGGGTGGATTATCTCACCCTGGACCGTCCCGCCAACAGCCTGGCCGGAGGGGAAGGGCAGCGCATCCGCCTGGCCACCCAGATCGGATCAGGGCTGGTCGGGGTGCTCTATATCCTGGATGAGCCCTCGGTCGGCCTGCACAAACGGGACCAGATCCGCCTGCTCCGGGCCCTGGAAAGGCTCCGCGACCTGGGAAACACGGTGATCGTGGTTGAGCACGACGAGGAAACCATCCTCTCGGCCGACTGGGTGATCGACCTGGGCCCCGGGGCGGGGCGGGAAGGCGGCCAAATCGTTGTGGCCGGCACCCCGGAGGAAATCAAACGCCACCCCACATCCCTGACCGGGGGTTACCTTTCCGGCCGCTGGAAAATCCCCGTCCCTTCGAGGAATAAATCCGACGGACGCTTCCTGGAAATCAAGGGCGCCCGGGAACATAACCTGAAAAATTTAACCGTCCGGATTCCCCTGGGGCTGATCACCTGCGTCACCGGCGTTTCCGGCTCCGGGAAAAGCTCCCTCATTATTGACACGCTCTATCCGGTTCTGGCCCGTTACCTGCATCGCGACCGCATCCCCTCGGTCAAGATCGAGGAGATCAAGGGCCTGGAGCACCTGGACCGGGTAATTAATATCGATCAATCCCCCAGCGGCCGGACCCCCCGTTCCAAGCCCGCCACCTACACCGGGATTTTCACCGAGATCCGGGATGTTTTCGCCGGGCTGCCGGAAGCCAAGGCCCGGGCCTATCATCCCGGACGGTTCAGCTTTAACGTCAAAGGGGGAAGGTGTGAAGCCTGTGAAGGGGATGGGGTAATCCAGATCGAAATGCACTTCCTCCCCGATGTTTTCGTGCAATGCGAACACTGCCGGGGGAAAAGATATAACCGGGACACCCTGGAAATCGCCTACAAGGGCAAGAATATCGCCGAGGTGCTGGAGATGACGGTGGCCGAGGCGGAAGACCTTTTCTCTGCCTATCCCCGCATCCGGGACAAGCTCCGCACCCTAGCCGAGGTGGACCTGGGATATCTCTGTCTGGGACAGTCCGCCACCACTCTCTCCGGGGGAGAAGCCCAGCGGATCAAACTGGCGCGCGAACTTTCCAAGCGCGCTACCGGTCGGACCCTGTACCTTCTGGACGAGCCCACCACCGGGCTTCATTTTGCCGACATTCAGCACCTGCTCGGCCTCCTGTTCCGGCTTCGGGATGAGGGCAACACGATCATCATCATCGAGCACAACCTGGACGTGGTTAAATCCGCGGATTACGTCATTGACCTGGGCCCGGAGGGAGGGGAACAGGGCGGATGGGTGGTGGGAACCGGGACCCCGGAGGAGTTGGCGAATATTCCCGAATCCCATACCGGCCGCTTTCTCTCGGAACTATTTAAAAAATAAAAGGTCGAGATATATGAGATCTAATGATAAGATAACCGGAGAAACACTGGATTAGGATCAAGCTTGAGACCAAGAATAAATTTCAAACTTCTCCCCTTGCTGGCTTTCGCCCTGGTCGCGTTGACCGCGGCGGAGAGCCGGGCTTTTTATGAATCCATCGGAGCCAAATCCATCGGGATGGGGGGAGCTTTCCGGGCCCTGGCGGATGACAATTCCGCGATTTTTTTCAATCCGGCCGGGTTGACCCAGAACAAAAAATATAGCATCGGGTCGGGGTATACCCTGCTTCGCACCAATTCAAACAATTTCAACTATCTTTCCAGCTCGATCGTGGATACCAAAACCGGCCCCATGGGGGCGGGAATCGCCTATATTTACAAACAGAAAAACCGCGACCAGACCCAAGCCCAGGGGCAGGTCCAGGAAGTGGCCGTGGCGCTGGCCCAGGAATACATCAAATCCTTTCATCTCGGTTTCACCACCCATTATCTCTGGGGAAAACCTCAAAAGGGATGGCGGCTGGATGCCGCGGCGCTTTTCGTTCCCAGCCAATACATTATTTTCGGCGTGATCGGGAAAAACCTGGTCGAGCTTAAAGACGACTCGCGGGAGGTGGATTTCGGCTTGGCCTCCCGGCTGGGGGATTACGTCAACCTCGACTTCGATTTACTCTGGCTGCCGAAAGCTAAAACCGACAACCTGGGGTATAATATGGGGATTGAACTGGTGGCCCAGAAGGAATTTTTCCTCCGAGGAGGATATTCATTTGACCGTGCCCACCAGGATTGGTACGGGGTTGGATTTGGATGGCGTTTTCCCCGGGGAAGCTTTGATTATGGTTTCCGGCGGGAAGTGGGCGGATCAGATCTGATCGGCCACTGGGTTGAAATCACGGTCTCAATCTAACAAAATATACTGATTATGCCGGCTCCCTCATCGAAAAAAACTTATTGCCCGAGCTGCGGGGTCGAGGTGGACACCTATGTCATCCTGGAATCGGGGAATGAGGTTACCCACTGCGCCAGCTGCGGTCTGACCCTGACCGATCATCGCGAGCCCCCTCCGATCAAAACCTTGGACTACATCATCTACGCGGAGGACTCCGATCTGCTCCGGAACCTGATCACCCGTCTCCTGGTGGATAAAAAAATCGGCCGCGAGGTCATCCCCTGCAAAAACGGCGCGGAGTTCATTTCCAACGCCACCCGCCGCCTCCGGGAGAAGCAGCCGGTTAACCTGGGCATCCTGGATGTGGAAATGCCGATCATTAACGGGATTCAGGCCGCAGTTTCTCTCCGGGAAATCGAAAAGGGATTAAGCGCCAAGAAAAAAATCCCCCTCCTCTTTTTCACGGTGAGAAAGTGCGATGACGAATTCAAAAAATTCCTGAAGTCCTTCGAGCCTTCCAGTTACGTGAATAAAGGCGCGAGCGATTCCCCGGAAGAGCTGGCCAACCGGGCCTACCGCGTAATCTCTAAGCTTCTCTCCAGCGTCTAGACTTTTATTCTGATAACTTTTCTGAACGGCTTACGTCATTCGGTTGGGCCGCTCGTTTCGGCTTACGTTAAACGTGTTCTGGTCATAAAACGATTGCCGAACGACGGTTGACGACACGAGCCGCGCCACCGCAACCGACATACTCAACCCATCATGAAATAAATCTTCTATTCCTTGAATTTGAGAATTCCCTTGAATATGCCCCGGGACACCTGCCGGGACAGCACGGGAGAGATTCTCTTTATATGGTATAAAATCCTGGCATTAGCGGTAATTACCAGCACCGCCTGGTTCCACTTGACTGCCCTGACAATCTGTTTGGCCGCCGCCGCCGGTGTCTTCCGAAAGATAGCCGGCGGCTTGGCAACCTCCTTTTTAAAACCCTTGATCGGCATCGAATCAAAGATGTTGGTCCGGATGACCGACGGGCAGACGGCGGTAACCCCGATGCCGAACCGTTCCACTTCAGTGCGCAGGACTTCGGTATAGCCGACCAGGCCGAACTTGCTGGCGGTATATGCCCCGGCGCCCGGCAAGCCGATTAACCCCGCTGCGGAGGACACGTTCACGATATGCCCCGATCCCCGCTCCACCATGTGAGGAAGCAGAAAATGAAGGGTGTGGATCGGTCCCCAGAAATTCACCCCCATGATCCAAGCCATGTCTTCCAGGGACGTTTCTCTTAGTTCACAGGTCAGGCCCACCCCGGCGTTGTTCATCAAAATGTCCACTCTTCCCATTTCCTTGAGCGCGGTCTGGCAAAGTTTCTCGACATCATCCCGCCGGGAAACATCCGCCATCACCGTCAGGGCCTTCCGCCCCATAGCCTTAATCTTTTCGGCGGTAGCCTTCAATCCCTCCGCGTTCTTCCGGGTAACAAGTATCAGGTCGCACCCTTCACGGGCGAAAGCCAGAGCGGTAGCCTCACCTACGCCGGTCGCCGCCCCGGTCACTAGGGCTATCTTGTTTTTAAAATCTCTCACATCACCCCCCTTTCTGAAGATTTATCCGGGTTTTAAAAATTTTCCCCCTAAAATATAATCAGTTCAGTGCCTTCAAACAAATGCGTCCGCGGCTTGCCCGCCTTGCCCGCCTGCCCGAGCCGACAGCTCGTGTCGGCCAGGGAGGCTCGGCCAGGGAGGGGCTCCTCAACTGAATGAGGACAAAAGGGAAACAGCTAATCCTCTATTCCTTTTTCTTGAGAAAATCCCTGAGCATGCCGCGGGCCACCAGCCGGAACATTACGGGAGAGATTCTCTTTGTATAGTAAAAAATCCTGGCATTGGCGGTAATCACCAGCAAGGCCTGGTTCCGCTTGACCGCCCTGATAATCTGGCTGGCCGCCCGCGCCGGGGTCTTCCTGAAGATAGCCGGTGGCTGGGCAACCTCCTTTTTAAAACCCTTGACCGCCGTCGCATCAAATATGTTGGTCCGGATGACCGAGGGGCAGACGGCGGTGACCCCGATGCCGAACCGTTCCACTTCGGTGCGCAGGACCTCGGTCAGGCCGACCAGCCCGAACTTGCTGGCGGAATAGGCCGAGGCGGCCGGAGGGGGGGTCAATCCCGCCGCGGAGGACACGTTCACGATATGTCCGGAACCCCGCTCGATCATATGCGGAAGCAGATAATGTATGGTGTAGACCGGTCCCCAGAAATTCACCCCCATTATTTTTTCCCAGTCTTCCAGGGTAGTGTCCGTAAACTCAGCGATCAGGGCAATACCGGCGTTGTTCATCAAAATATCCACTCTTCCCATTTCCTTGATCGCGGTCTGGCAGAGTCTTTCGACATCATCCCGCTTGGAGACATCCGCCATCACCGTGAGGGCCTTCCGTCCCATGGCCTTAATTTTATCGGCGGTGGCCTTCAAGCCCTACGCGTTCTTCCGGGTGGCAAGCACCAGGTCGCACCCTTCCCGGGCGAAAGCCAGGGCGGTAGCCTCGCCTACGCCGGTCGCCGCCCCGGTCACCAGGACTATCTTGTTTTTCAAATCTCTCATGTCATCCCCTCTTTTCTAAAGATTTATCCGGGTTTTAAAATTTCCTCCTGAAATATAATCAGTTCCGTGCCCCTCAAAAAAAGGAGCCCCGCGGCCTAGCTCGGGTCGGCCAGGGAGGGGCTCCTCAAGTAAATGTGGACAAAAGGGAAATCGCTAATCCGCTATTCCTTTTTTCTGAGAAAATCCTTGAGCATGGCTCGGCCCACCTGCCGGGTTAAGGCAGGAGATATTCTCTTCATATGATATAAAACCTTGGCGTGCGTGGTAACCACCAGCAGCGCCTGGTTCCACTTGACCGCCCGGATAATCTGCTTGGCTGCCGCCTCCGGTGTCATCCGAAAGATGGCCGGCGGCTCGGCAACTTCCTTTTTGAAACCCTTGACCGTTGTCGCGTTCCATATGTCGGACCGGACGACCGAAGGGCAGACCGCCGTGACCCCGATGTTGAACCGTTCCACTTCGGTGCGCAGGACCTCGGTCAGCCCGACCAAGCCGAACTTGCTGGCGGCATAGGCCCCGCCGGCCGGCGCGCCCAGCAGCCCGGCGGCGGAGGACACGTTCACGATATGTCCGGAACCCCGCTCGATCATGTGCGGGAGCAGATAGTGTATGGTGTAGATCGGCCCCCATAAATTCACCCCCAGAACCCTTTCATAGTCTTCCAGGGAAGTGTCTTTGATCTCGGCGATCATGGCCACCCCGGCGTTATTCACCAAGATGTCCACCTTTCCCATCTCCTTGAGCGCGGTCTGGCAGAGTTTCTCGACATCCTCCCGCTTGGAAACATCCGCCATCACCGTAATCACTTTCCGCCCCATGCCCTTGATTTTTTCGGAGGTGGCCTTCAGGCCCTCCGCGTTCTTCCGGGTGCAGAGGATCAGGTCGCACCCCTCGCGGGCAAAAGCGACGGCGGTGGCCTCACCTATTCCCGTTGCCGCTCCGGTCACCAAAACTATTTTGTTTTTCAAATCTCTCACGTTATACCCTCCTTTAAAAGATTCATCCGGTTTTTAAAAATTTCCCCTAAAATATAATTAGTCTGTAAAATAAGTCAAAGCTTCGTTATTGCCCGTTTTTATTTCTATGGAAAAAGGAGGATCGTCTGATGGCCATTTATGAATTCGAAGGCAAAAAACCCCAATTGGGCGAAGGCTGCTATATCCATTCCTCCGCCAGCGTAATCGGGGACGTGATGATCGGAAAGAATTGTTTCGTCGGGCCCGGGGCGGTTCTCCGGGGCGACTTCGGGGGCATCCGGATCGGGGACGGAAC
>JAPLJL010000206.1 GCA_026388615.1 Pseudomonadota bacterium
GATCCGGCCGGGGATATGAGTTTCTTTACCGCCTCGGCAATTCTCTGAATGTCCCGCGGATTGGTACCGCAGCATCCCCCGAAAACCCTCACCCCCAGCGCGAACGCTTCGGGAACCACGGCGGCCATTTCCTCCAGAGCGGCCGGATAAACCGTGGCCCCGTTCTTTAATACCGGGAGTCCCGCGTTGGCCTGAAAAATCAGCGGGCGGTGGGTAAAGGACGACATCCGCCTCAGGATTTCCAGCATATCTTTCGGGCCATGCCCGCAATTGGAGCCGATCACATCCACGCCCAGGGAATCGAGAATGATCGCGGCTGCCTCGGGTGGGGTCCCGAGAACGGATCTGTCCCCTTCACTGAAGGTCAGCATCGCCACCAGCGGTTTCCGGGTCAGGCTCCGGACGGCGATTACGGCCGCTTTTAATTCGCGGATGTCCAGAAAGGTTTCCAGATGAAACAGATCGGCGCCTCCGGCCAGGAGGGGCCGGGCCTGCTCGGTAAAGATTTCTACCGCTTCGGTGAAGGTCAGGTCTCCCAGGGGTTCGACAAACTTCCCGGTTGGCCCGATGGAAGCCGAAATCAGGAAGTTTTCCTTCCCGATCGCTTCCCGGGCAATCTCGACCGACTTCCGGTTTATCTCTTCCAGTTTGCCGGTCAGGCCGTATTGGGAAAGCTTGATCCGGTTGCCCCCGAAGGAGTTGGTCACCATGATTTCCGCCCCGGCTTCAAGATAGGCCCGGTGGACCTTCGCCACCAGCTCGGGCCGGGAGATATTAAGTTCCTCCGGAAGTCCCCCCGGCGGGAGGCCCAACTCCTGAAGCATTGTCCCCTTGGCCCCATCGAGGACCAGGATGCGGCGCTTGATTTCTTTCCGAAAATCCAGAGTCTTTTTTGTTTTCATAAGTGAAAAATGTCCTCTTAAAATGCTGACCTTTTTTATTAGTTCTGCTTATTTACTATGCTTCCTGCTCTTTGCCCTCTGCTCCATGCTCTCTGCTATCTCAGCGCAGCGAAACCTTGGAAATCTTGGCAATCGGCCGGCGGAAAAATCTTTCCCCGACCCTCTGGAATTTATCCGGGTTGTCGGTCACATAAAAACGCAAACGGCCGGAATCTTTTTCCCGGGCCAGTCCGGTCCGGTCCAGAAGCTCTTTAACCTCCCGGGCGGTTTCCACCGCCGAATCTATCAGCCGGACTTTGCGGCCCAATACTTCCTGGATCACTCCCTTGAGCAAGGGGTAATGCGTGCATCCCAGGAGCGCGGTATCAATTGGTCGAGACTTGAAGACCTGGAGGTAGCGCTCCGCCACCAGCTTCGTCACCCGGTCTTCCACCCACCCTTCCTCCGCCAGCGGGACGAAAAGGGGACAGGGAATCGCGGTAACCCGGGCCCGGGGATTGAGGGACATAATATATTTTGCATAAGCCCCGCTCCTGATAGTGGCTTCGGTCCCCAGCACCCCGATCCGGCCGGAGCGGCTGGTCTTGACCGCGGTCTTCGCTCCCGCTTCCACCACCCCCAGGATGGGGAAGGAAAATTTACGCTGTAACTTGGGCAGGGCAATGGCCGAAGAAGTGTTGCAGGCCACCACGATCAGCTTGACCCCGAAATTCATCAGGAAAAGCACGTTTTCCTCGGAATAACGGACGATAGTTTCGGGGGAACGCGCCCCGTAGGGGACCCGGGCGGTATCACCCAGGTAAATCATTTCCTCTCCCGGCAGGAGATCAACCAGTTCTTTCAGAACCGTCAGACCCCCGATGCCGGAGTCGAATACCCCGATCGGCCGGTTGGGTTTTATCGCAGGAATTGAAATCATGTGTTCTTCTTTCTCTAGCCTTATGTTTGTTTGTCTTTTACTTCTTACGCCTTACCCCTTACGCCTTACGTCTTTATTATTAGACCTCTGTATTTTCTTTATGATCGCGCTGGTGGATTTTCCTTTTGCCAGGGGAATCCGGCGCACCCGGCCCCCGTATGATCTGACCAGGTCGCCGCCGGCAATCTGATCGGCCGGCCAGTCCGCCCCTTTTACCAGCACGTCCGGCCGGATCAACTCGATTAACCGGATCGGTGTAGGCTCGGTAAAAATCACCACCGCATCTACAGATGCAAGTGCCGAGAGCAGTTCCGCCCGTTCCCCCTCGGGAAGAATCGGCCTCCCCGGACCTTTGATCTTCCTGACTGATGCGTCCGAGTTCAGGCCCACGACCAGGAAATCCCCGGCTTCCCGGGCCCGGCGCACATACCGGGCGTGACCCACGTGCAGAAGATCGAAGCAACCGTTGGTAAAGACAACCTTCTTCCCATGCCTTTTCAGGCCCTCTGTCAGGGATTTGATCGCCTTAATGGATTTTATTTTGTTTTTTCTTTCCACCCTTCGACTCCGCATCCTTACCCCGAAAATGTCATGCTGAGCATAAGCGAAGCATCTGTTTTTAAATCCATTCTTTGGAAAAGAAGATTCTTCGCCTTCGGCTCAGAATGACACCTCAATTCAGATCAGATCAGCGAAGTTGAAAAATACCTCTCCACCCGGTCGGGGAGCACCGTCACGATATTCCCTTTTATCTTCTTCGCGAGCTTCTGTGCACCCCAGACATTCGCGCCGGATGATGTCCCCACCAGCAGCCCCTCCTGCCGGGCCAGTTTCCTGGTGGTGTCGATGGCGTTATCGTCCGACACGGTAATCACCTCGTCAATCAGCGAGGTATCCAGAACCGGGGGAATAAATCCGTCCCCGATGCCCTGGATCCGGTGGAACCCCGGCTCCCGCCCCAGGAGCGCGGCGCTGTTTTCCGGCTCCAGCGCCACGATTTTGATCGACTTTTTCTTTTCCTTGAGAAATTTTCCCACGCCCCCGAGGGTCCCCCCGCTTCCCACCCCGGCAATGAAGGCGCTCACCTTGCCATCCATCTGCTTCCAGATCTCCCTGGCGGTGGTTTTGTAATGGATCTCCGGATTCCGTGGATTCTCAAACTGCTGGGGGATATAAACCCGGCGGTTTTTCCGGGCCAGTTCCTTTACCTTGGCGATGCACCCGTCCAGGCACTGCTTGGCCGGGGTCAGGATCAACTCCCCTCCCAGGGCCTTGATGATCTTCTTCCGTTCCTCGCTCATGTCCTCCGGCATCACAATGATGACCCGGTAGCCTTTCTGCACCCCGACAAACACCATCCCGATCCCGGTGTTGCCCGAGCTCGGCTCGACGATGACGGAACCGGGCCGGAGTTCCCCCGTGCGCTCCGCTTCCTCGATCAGGTATTTGGCAATCCGATCCTTGATCGAACCGGAGGGGTTTAAAAACTCTGCCTTGGCAAAGACCCTGCCCCCGCCGATGCTCCGGAGCTGAAGCATCGGGGTGTT
>JAPLJL010000236.1 GCA_026388615.1 Pseudomonadota bacterium
GGCGGGCCGTGGGGGCGACCCCCTGGTAATTCCAGGGGGTCGATCTTGCGGAATTGGGGAGGGAATTTATTGCGGGTCCATATTCATCGAATAGAGCCCCTGGGGGAGGGGCTCATGATTATCCCGGGCCACGACTTCGGAGCTGTTCGCCTCGATCCATTTGGCCAGGAGAGTATCCAGTGTTTTGACCTTAGTTTTAACATTGTCGGCCCATATTTTTCCCACCTGGCTTTGAACGGCGGGATCGGCCAGATTATTTAAACTGTCCTGAAGGGCCAGATTATTGCCTCCGGCGGGTTCTTCTGTGTCGATCAAGTCAGCAATTAGGACCGTATCCCCGGCGAGCTCTTCCTGACTGGTGATTTCGCCACTTTCATTCAGTTCAATCACGGTGGCGGCGGAGGAATTAACCGTTAAGATCTCCGCGTGCAGGAACCTCGGAATCCAGATCAGAACCGCCAACAGAGAACCGATCAGCAGGATCAGGTTCGTTATTTTTTCTCTTTTATCCATGATGTTATCCTTTCCATTTCGCTTCCATTCGCCTCTGCTTTTTAATATTGCAAGCCTCGTGCCAAGAAATGGAGAAGGTTGTGGTTGGAAATCTCCGACGGAGAAGGGGGAAAAGGTCAGCCGGGAATATGGGTCACAAATAACCCGCCGGGTGAAAAATACACCCGCGCTTCATTATAATAATTCGGCCTCGACTTCCCCTCCGCCCGGAAAAGGCGGGGGACGCGGTATCTGGGTGTTGGTATGATTTGACTTTGATACTATATTTGGATTTTGATATTTGAAATTGGGCTTTCGATCAAAGAGGGGACAGGAAGCATGGAAAATCCAAAGAGCGGATACGACGTGGCGATAATCGGGACGGGATTAGGCGGGAGCGCCTGCGGGGCGCTGGTGGCCAAGGCGGGGCTTAAGACCCTCATCCTGGAAAAGAACGAGAGGACCGGCGGGTCGTGCTCCTACTACGAGAAGGACGGCTTCAAGGTTGATATCGGCACCCACATGTTCACCCGGGGGAACCGGGGTCCGTTCGGGGAGGTCCAGCGGCGCCTGGGGATCCCGAACCGGATCCAGTTCAAGCAGGTTCACGACTTGGCTCTCATGCAGGGAGGGGGATACAGCCTGATTCTGCCCAAGGAGGCCTATCGTTATCCCTACTTTTACTACGATCTTTACCGGCAGCTTGGTATTCCCTTGAAAGAGTTTGTCACGGTTTCCAAGCTCTTTTACGACCTGGTCACAATGCCGGATTCCGAAATTGAGAAATGGGACGAGCGCCCGGTAGATGAGTTCGTGGCCAAGTACGTGGGAAAAAACCTGCGCCTGCTCGGGTACCTGGGCGGCCTCCTGGGGCTGTTTTTCGTGATCCCGTTCTGGGAGGCCTCAGCCGGGGAGGCGATCTGGAGCTACAAGCGGATGTTCGGGGAACGGACTCTTTCCTACCCGCGCGGGGGGGCCCACCGGATCCCCTCGGTCTTCCTGGAGGCCGCCCAGGGCCTGGGAGCGGATTTGCTGACCCAGAGCCGGGTGACCAAGATCCGGGTGGAGAACGGACAGGTCCAGGGAGTGGAAATCGAGGGCGGTAAGTTCTTCCCCGCCCGGGCGGTGGTCAGTACCACCTCGCTCCGGGACAGTGTGTTCCACCTGGTGGGTGAACAGCACTTTCCGGAGGTTTACCGTGAAAAGGTGCGCAAGCTGAAGAAATCCATCATCGCTTTCCAGGTGAAGATTGCCCTGGACCGGAAGATCTTCGAGCCGGGAGCGCTTTTCGGGGGCCGGATCCGGGACAAGAATTTTGACCCGACCCAGGTCACCCTGGAAGAGGTGAAAAAGGGCTACCAGGAGATCATGGAGGGCAAGATTCCCCAGGTGACCATGATTTACGCCCCCGTGCCCAGCAATTTCGACCCCTCGCTTGCGCCCCCCGGAAAACAGCTGATCACCGCCTGCACCGCCGGCCCCACCACCGACGTGGAACTCGAGGAACCCGCGGATAAATGGATGGACGAGATGGTGGACGCCATGGACGAAATGATCCCCGGCCTGAAGAAGCACATGATGTGGTGCGACCGTTTCGACACGAAATTCATCGCCAATTGGATCGGGAAAGAATTCGGACCCGCCATTTCCACCGCCCAGACCGTGGACCAAGTTGGAAAAAACCGCCCCCTGATCCGAACCCCCATCCGGGGCCTGTATTTCGCGGGGGATTGCGCGGGCGGACGCGGGGTGGGAACCGAACTTGCCGCCCAGAGCGGGATCGAATGCTCGGAAATCGTCGTCGCCGATCTTGCCCATGGGCTGATAGGCTAAGAATAATGTAGCCGCAGGCTTGAGCCTGCGATTCTGTAGGGGCGGGGCTTGTCCCCGTCCGAATAAGGGCGCCCGCGGAGAGGCTCCCCTATATTTATTGTAGTTGCCCGATTCATCGGGCGAAGAAATTAAAACTGTGGAAGCCTTATTAATGAGGCAATTACAAATAGATTTTGGAATTGGATGATTAAGAATCCCCTATTCAAGGAGGAAATCATGGAAAAGCCGGAAGTATTCTCGGAAAAGAAGGACTTGATTACGACTATTACTCTTAACCGGCCGGAGCGCAAGAACGCCGTCCGGTATCAAACCCTGGTTATGATCGCCAATGAGATGGCCATGGCCGCCGAGGATGAGGAGACCCGGGTCGTGGTTCTCACCGGAGTTCCCGGTTCCTTTTCGGCCGGGGCCGACCTCAAGGAGGGCATGGAAGGCGATGAGCCGGCGGAAAGGATGATGGAACTGACTACCCGCACCGCCCAGAAGATCATCACCTGGATGGTAACCATGCCCAAGCCGGTCATCACCAAGGTGGACGGGCCGGCGGTGGGTTTCGGCTGCAACCTGGCCCTGGCCGGCGACCTGGTCATCGCCTCCGAGCGGGCCCGCTTCAGCGAGATTTTCGTCAAGGTGGGCCTGGCCACCGACGGGGGAGGCGCGTTTATCCTGCCCCGGCTGGTGGGCCTGCGCAAGGCCTTTGAAATGATCTTCACCGGGGAATTCATCGAGGGGAAAAAGGCGGAGGAAATCGGGCTGGTGACTCGGGTGGTGCCGGTAGCCGACCTGGACCGGGTGGTGGACGAGCTGGCCCAGAAGCTGGCCCGGGGGCCGCGGCGGGCGATGGCGGCCACCAAAGCTGCCCTTTACCGGGGTTTGCACGGGAACATGATGGAGGTCCTGGAAATGGAGACCAAGGCCCAGATCAACGCGGTCAAGAACGGGGAATTTACCGAGGGGGCGATGGCGTTCATCCAGAGACGGGACCCGGATTTCCGGAATATATAAGAATTGACGATTGACGATTTACGATTGACGAGTGAAAAGCGAAGAAGAAACGAAGAAGAATTGACGATTGTCCCTCGCAAGATCTCGGGATAAATAGATTGACGAATGACGAATAAAAAATCAGTTCAAAGTCCAAGATGATTTGTTCGAAGCGGAATGTAAGGGTTAATCCGAAAAATGCAGTTAATATTTTCAATCCGGTTGTAGTTGCCCGATTTATCGGGCGCTTTTAAAAACTGCCGATCCCGCTCAGTAACGGGACACGTCCCGCCTTTGTCGGGATAAATGAATCGGCACACTGCAAAAGAATCCGTATGCGAATTACGGAAAGACGAAACTAACTGAGGATTTCGGGTTAATCACATTATTTATACTAAGGACTGAAATAGAATAATTATGCGATCTTTTTTTCTCGTGCGTCATGGCGAAGCCCGGACGGTGGATGAGGAAGGTATCATCCGCAATTACACCGGCGGCGAGCTGACCGAAAAAGGGATCCGGCAGGCCCAGGCCCTCCGGGACTATTTCCGGGAGACGAAATTCTCGGCGGTTTACGCCAGCGACTTGCAGCGCTCCCTCCAAACCGCCGAAATCGTGGTCGAGGGCCGGGGGATGAAGGTTAAAACCGAACCGGAACTCCGGGAATTTTCAGTCGGCCAGCTGGAAGGCATCACCATCTCCGAAGCCATTGACCGGTTTTTTCCGGCCGCCCGGGACATTCAGTCCCCCGCTGATTTCCGGGCCCAGTTTTCCCTGCAGGGGAGGTTTCCCGGGGGAGAGAGCCTGGCCGAATTCGAGGGGAGGGTGCGGAAAGCCTGGAAACGGCTGGTGTCCTCCGAAGGGGAGGGAGGCCCGGTCCTGGTCGCGGCCCACGGCGGGGTTAATCGGGTGATCCTGGCCGATCTGCTCGGTTTGCCGATGGAGATGGAAGGCCTGGCCCGGATTGACCAGGATCCCGCCGCTCTTAACCTGATTGCTTACGTGCCGAGGGAAGGAATGCCGGATCACGGGATCGTGCGGATTATCAACTATACCCCTTACAGTCCCACCAAGAGCGATCTGGGCCTGGATCGCTTTATCATCTCGATGCTGAAAGGCCAGATGCCTAAGGCTTAAAGTTGCTTCCTCCCCTTAGGGAAAAAGTTGTGGCCAGGTAACCGGGCCTTTGTTTCAGACAAATCAATCCAAAAATTACTAATGACTAATTTCCTAATTTCTAATCAAACCCCAATGACTAAGTTCCAATGTCTAAATACTTTGAATAAAACGAATCGATAAAGCCTGGTATTAGATGTTTTCCGTTTGGACATTAATTAGAAATTTGTCATTAGAAATTAGAAATTAACGTGCTTCACAAGATGATCCCCCGTTTTAAACCTTATTTCGGCTGGGATGAATTCCGAGCCGCCTGGGCCTGGGGCCGCCCGGCGGTCGAAGAATTCGAGCAGAAATTCGCCCGTGCCCTGCAGTCCAAATACGCCTTGGCTTTCCCCTACGGGAGGAGCGGACTATATGCCTTGTTGAAAGCCCGGGGGATCGAAGGAGCGGAAGTCATCATGCCCGCCTATACCTGCGTGGTGGTTCCCAACGCGGTGTTGGCTTCGGGCAATATCCCCCGCTTTGTGGATATCTCCCTGGCTGACTATAACCTGGACCTGGATTTGCTGGAAAATGCCATCACGGACAAGACCAGGGCAATCATTTCCACCAGTCTTTTCGGTTACCCCGGCAATGCACGGCGCCTATCCGAGATGATCAAGCGGACCGGAAGGGAAATCCTGGTTTTTCAGGACTGCGCCCATTCCTTTGGCGCCGCTTTCGAGGGAAAACCGGTTGCCAATGAAGGGGACGCGGCTATCTTCGGCCTCGGCATCAACAAGATGATCACCTCGATTCTAGGGGGGATGGTAACAACTAACGATGAAAGTATTTACCAATCACTTCGGGAGTACCGGGAATCCCGCTTTTCTCCTGGAGGATTTCGAAAAAGATTGACCAGATTAATATATTTATCTCTGGCCTTCATCGCCCTGAACGATTCGCTTTATCGGCTGGTGGATTTTCTGGAGGAAAAAACCTCCTGGCTTGATTTTTTCACCTCTGATTATGATGAAAATGAAATTACCATGCCCAGGGATTATCTTGCGCGGATGGTGGATCTGGAGGCCAGGGTCGGGATCGAGCAGCTGAATAAATACCCGGAAATTCTCCGGCGGAAAGAGGAAATGGCCAGGTATTATGACCGGCATCTGCAGCCGATCAGGGATAAAGTGGTTCTTCCGCCCTTGATGGCTGGAGCCACGTATTCCCATTATGTGGTCCGCGTTCCGGACCGGATTAAAACCATCGAAGCCATGTACCGGAAGGGGATCCAGCTCGGCTGGCTGATCGAATATTCCGTCCCGGAAATTCCGGTTTATCGGCAATATAAAACCGGTTCCTATCCGAACGCTTATCTCTGTTCCCAAAACACGATAAATTTGCCTTTATACCCGGGCCTGAAAAAGCGGGATTTGGATTATATTATCAAGACATTTACCGAATTCTTTGTTTGCAATTCATGACACGGTGTGTTATAAGTTAAGTTACGTTCTGCATTATTTTCTTCAGAAAGGGGGCCGATCATGGCATTGTTTTCCATGAAAATGAAGGCCCTAGCCAAGATCAAGACCGAGTTGGTAGACGAAAGCAAAAAACAAGGTTATAATACAAAACAGAATTTTGAGGCAGCTTTAGAAGGTGACCAGACATATTGATAAAACAGGTCTCTCCGGGAGAGGGGAAACAGACCAACCTGGAAAGGCTAAGAGGTTTTTATTCCTCGACCCACGGGATTATCCCGGGGAAAAAGATGTTCTTTTTCTTTTTATTTCTTCCCAATTAATTGATTTTATAAGTTTGATTTAAGAATAGTTAACACTAACTTTTGTATCTTTTTCCGTGGAGAATAATTGACAGAAGCGCATATATTATAGTAGAATATCATTAACTTTAGTAAACGGAGGGCTCCCTATGAATTTTAAGATCGGTGATTTGGCGGTGTATCCTTATCACGGCGTGGGGGTTATCGAAGCCATCGAAACCAGACGGATCTCGACCAGTGACGAGAGCACGTTTTATGTCCTCCGGATTCTTGATAACGGGATGGTTTTACTGGTTCCGACCGACTCGGCGGTGCAGATCGGGCTCCGGGAGGTGGTCAACTCGAACGAGGCTTCCCGTATTTTCCAGATTTTAAGGGACCGCAAAGTCAATATCCGCCTGGATCTTTCCTGGAATCGCCGCCAGAAGGAATATAACGAAAAACTGAAGACCGGTTCCGCCTTTGAGATCGCCGAGGTTCTTCGCGATCTCGAGCACCTGCGCCGCAAGAAAGACCTTTCCTTCGGGGAAAAGCGGATGCTGGGCACGGCGCGCTCCCTCCTCATCCGGGAACTCTCCATCGCCACCAAGTCCGAGGAAGATACCATCGAGAAGAAACTGAACAATATTTTTCATTAATCCCCTAGTCCCACGGATCAAAAGAGAAATACTCCCTCATCCTTTCCGGATTCAGGCAAACATACTCCAGGTTTGCCTTCCGAAATCGACTCTTTTTTAAAAACCCTGCAGAAAAAGGGCTACCAAGCCGTTTTTTTCTCCACCCCCGAAGAAGCCGGGTCCTACCTTCTTTCCCGGATTGAGCCGGGGAGCGGGGTCGGGTTGGGAGGCTCAAAAACTATTCGCGACCTCGGCGTGATCCCGGAAATCCGGAAAAAAGCCGGAAAACTTTACGATCACTGGCAGGAGGGGCTGAGCCCGGCGGAGGACCAGGTTATCCGGAAGGCCCAATTGACCTGCGACCTGTTTCTCACCAGCGCCAATGCCATCACCCGCGAAGGGGAGATCGTGAATATGGACGGGGTTGGCAACCGGGTGGCGGCCCTGATCTTTGGCCCTCAAAAAGTAATGGTGGTGGTCGGAATCAATAAAATCGTGGCTGACCGGGAAGCGGCGATCCGCCGGATCCGGGAGGTAGCCGGGCCCCTGCGGGCCCAGAGCCTGAATCTGCCCAATCCCTGCGTGAAGGCCGGGGTCTGCAAGGATTGCGACCTTCCCACCCGGATCTGCCGGGCCTTGGTGATCCTGACCGGGGCTCCCATGCGGTCCCAGATCGAGGTAATCGTGATTGGGAAGGAAATGGGATTCTAAAATTGACGATTGACGATTTACGATTGACGAGTGAAAACCCAAAAAGAATTGACGATTGACGAATGACGAGTGAAAAAATAGGGTTCCAGGGTTCGAGGTTCCTAGGGTTCTAGGGTAAGAAGAAAAAAATAGGGTTCCAGGGTTCGAGGGGCCGAGGGTTCCAGGGTAAGAAGAAAAAAATAGGGTCCCAGGGTTCGAGGGGCCGAGGGTTCCAGGGTAAGAAGAAAAAAATAGGGTCCCAGGGTTCGAGGGGCC
>JAPLJL010000292.1 GCA_026388615.1 Pseudomonadota bacterium
CCCGGACGGTCAGGTCCCCCCTCCCCGCGCCTACCCTGATCGCCACCACGAAGAAATCCCCCCCGAAAAAGCGGGAACTCCTGCGCCAAAGGGGGATCGAGGTAATTGTCCTTCCGGAAAAGAAAGGAAAGGTTGATCCCCGGGTTCTGCTCCAGGTCCTCGGGAAAAGAGGGGTGATGAATATTCTGCTCGAAGGCGGCCCGGAACTGGCCTCCGCCTTCCTCCGGGCCAAGCTGATTGACAAGTTCCTGATCTTTCTCGCCCCCAAGCTGATCGGGGGTAAACTTGCCCCCGGCATCCTGGCCGGCGCGGACATCGCCAGCCTGAAAGCGGCCATCCCGACCCGGGATCAAAAAATCCAGAAAGTCGGGGAGGATCTTCTCATTACCGCCTATCCGGTCTATTCTTAAAAAGTTACTTAGGTTCACTGTTCAACGTTCACAGTTCAGCGTTCACGGTTCAGGGTTAAAAACGCATAGAGCATAGGGCCAATAATGTCTATTATGTCGTCGAGTCCATTGAGTCCATTGTGTCATTCTTTTGACACTACAGACACTACGAACTCAACGAACACAACAGACTTCATTTCCCATCTACCGTATTCCGTCTAACTTTTTTGTTTTTTCTAAAGTTCTTAAACCTTGAACGTTGCTTGCCCTGAGCATAGCGAATGGGAACCTTGAACCTAATAACCCGAGTAGTTATTTTAATTAAATATGTTCACCGGAATTATTGAAGAGCTGGGAAAAATCCAGGGTCTCCGCGGGCTGGCCGGGGAGCGGATTTTCACGATCGCGGCCCCCGGGCTCTCCCCCCTCAAGCCGGGGGAGAGCGTAGCGGTCAACGGGGTTTGCCTGACGGTCACGGAATGCACGCCCGCCGGCTTCACCGTTCAGGTCTCACCCCAAAGCCTGGACCGTTCCACCCTGGGCAAGCTCCGGGTGGGGGAAAAGGTCAACCTGGAGCGGGCCCTCCGCCCCACCGACCGGATCGGCGGGCACCTGGTTTCGGGGCACGTTGACGGGGTGGGCAAAATCCGCCGGATCGAGCCCGAAGGCAACTCCCGCCGGGTCTGGATCAGTTGCCCCGAAGAGGTGGCCCCCTACCTTGTCCTGCGGGGTTCGGTGGCGGTGGAAGGAATCAGCCTGACGGTAGCCGAGCTCAAGACGGAGGAGTTCGCGGTCGCGGTTATCCCCTTCACCTGGGACAACACCAGCCTGAAGGAAAAAAGCCCGGGGAGCCTGGTCAACCTGGAGGCGGATCAGATCGGAAAGTACGTGGAGAAATTTACGCGGGGCCGTTCCGGGGCCAAGCGAACGGCATTGTTTGAGGAATAAGGTTTGCCCGATATAATTAGGGTGCGCCGTTAGTCATTCCCGCGAAAGCGGGAATCCAGAAGCCGTTCTCGCGAAAGCGGGGAACTGGTAGGAAAAATCCTGGATTCCCTGGCCGACACGAGCGTCAGCTCGGGCAGGCCGGGTCAAGCCCGGAATGACAAGAATTTTAAAATGAGAAAATATTAAATGACGACATGCAATATTAAGGAGAAGCATTATGCCTTTCGCGAAAATTGAAACGGCCATCCAGGAGATCCAGAAGGGTCATATGATCATCCTTTCGGATGACGAGGACCGGGAAAATGAAGGCGATCTCATGGTCGCGGCCGAAAAGGTAACCCCCGAAATCATCAATTTCATGGCCACCCACGGCCGGGGCCTGATCTGCCTGGCCCTGACCGAGGAAAGGCTCCGGGAGTTGAACCTTTCCCCGATGGTGGCGGAGAATACCGCTTCCTTCGGGACCGCTTTCACGGTTTCCATTGACGCCCGGGAAGGCACCACCACCGGGATTTCCGCCTACGACCGGGCCGCGACCATCCTGGCCACCATCGACCCGAAGACCAAACCGGAAGATCTGGCCCGCCCCGGACATATTTTTCCCATCCGGGCCCGAAAGGGCGGGGTCCTGGTCCGCACCGGGCAGACCGAGGGCTCGGTCGACCTGGCCCGTCTGGCCGGATTAAAGCCAGCGGCGGTGATCTGCGAAATCATGAAAGAGGACGGAACCATGGCCCGCCGGCCCGATCTCGAGGTTTTCGCCGAGCGCCACGGGCTCAAGATGGCCACCATCGCCGAGTTGATCAAGTACCGGATGAAATATGAAAGCCTGGTCCACCGGGTGGCGACCTCCCCGGTTCCCACCAGTTACGGAGGGGAATTCCTGGCCATCGTCTATGAGAGCGAGGTGGATAAAAACCAGCACCTGGCCATGGTTAAAGGCGAGATCTCCCCGGATGAACCGATCCTGGTCCGGGTGCACTCCGAATGTGTCACCGGCGACGTTTTCGGCTCGGAACGCTGCGACTGCGGGGCCCAGCTGCGCCGGGCGATGGAGATCATCGACCAGGAGGGCAAGGGGGTTATCCTCTACATGCGCCAGGAGGGCCGGGGCATCGGTCTGGCCAATAAAATCAAGGCTTACACCCTCCAGGATGAGGGCCAGGACACGGTCGAAGCCAACCATTCCCTGGGCTTCGCCGCGGATCTCCGGGATTACGGGGTCGGGGCCCAGATCCTCCGGGATCTCGGGCTGAAGAAAATGCGGATCCTGACCAACAATCCCAAAAAGATCATTGGTCTCGAAGGTTACGGCCTGGAGGTGGTGGAACGGGTTCCGATCGAAATCACCCCGACCGAAAGAACTCTTTCTTATCTGACCACCAAGAAGGAAAAAATGGGCCATATCCTGAAAATCCCGAAAACGGGGAAAAAATAAACGTGAGGCGTGAGTCGTAAGGCGTGAAATGGCAAAGCGCATAGGGCAGAGGGCAGAGGGTAAAACCCACAGTGCAAAGAAGTTTTGGGGTTCTGGTTTTTGGTTAAACCCTATGCTCTATGCTCCCTCCGGGCCGTAGGCCCTACGGGTCGGAGGCTTTGCCCTATGCTGATATAAATCAGATCAACAAGAGATAAGGAAGGGGGAAAACCATGGTCAAGATTTATGAAGGGAAACTCCAGGCGCAGGGTCTCAAGTTTGACCTCGTCGTAAGCCGGTTTAACAACTTCATCAGCGAAAGGCTTCTCGAGGGAGCCCTGGACGCGCTCCGCCGCACCGGGGCGGACGAGGCCAAGATCCGGGTTTTCCGGGCTCCGGGATCGTTTGAGCTCCCGATGGTAGCCCGGGCCCTGGCCCAGAAAAAGGAAGCCGACGCGATCATCTGCCTGGGGGCCCTGATCCGCGGGGGAACCCCCCATTTTGACTTCATCGCCGCCGAAGTCACCAAGGGGGTCGCCCAGGTCGCGCTGGAAAGCAAGATCCCGGTCAGCTTCGGGGTAATCACCGCCGACAGCCTCGAGCAGGCGATCGAGCGGGCCGGGACCAAGGAAGGCAACAAGGGTTTCGAGGCGGCCCTGGCCGCGGTCGAGCTGGCCAACCTGTTCCGGGAAATGAAAGTTAAAGCTTAAAAGATGGGGCGGAAGCAGGACCGGGCGATGATCCTCCAAACTCTCTACGCCCTGGAGGTCGGGAAGGATTTTCAGATGACAGCGGCCGAGGAATTCTGGCAGCACCGCGGCCTGCAGCAAACCCGTTCCCGGGAATTCATCGCGGAAACCGTCGCGGGGGTGCTGGAGCACCGGAAGGAAATCGACCAACGGATCGAAAAGTGCTCCGCCAACTGGAAACTCCCCCGGATTGCCGCGGTGGAACGCTCCATCCTGCGCATCGCCGCCTTTGAACTCCTTTACGTCCCGGAAACCCCGGCCCGGGTGGCCATCAACGAAGCGATCGAATTGGCCAAGATCTACGGGGGCAAGGATTCCGCCGGCTTTGTCAACGGAATCCTGGATCAGTTGGCCCGCACGGCCAGGAGCGAACCCGGTGAAGGTAAAACTGGTAAATCCTCCGGTTGACCGTTATTCCGCCGATATCCTGCTGATTTATTTTTTCTCCCGCGAGCGGCCGCTCCAGGGTGAAACCGGCCGGATCGACTGGTGGCTGGAAGGGCATCTCTCCAAAAATCTCATGTCCGGCTGGATCCAGGGGAATTTCAGTGAAAAACTCCTTTCTAATTCCGCCCGGAGAATCGCTTCCCCGCGGATCCTGCTCAACGGGTTGGGTCCGCCGGAGCATTTCACCGCCGAGCGTTACCAGGCCCTAGTCAACCTGATCGCCCAGACGGTAGTGGGGATGGGACTGAACAAGATTGTCACTCCCCTTCCGGGATTTCACCTTCCCTTCTGCCCTCCCCCGGATATTACCCCTTCCCTGGCCGCCGAACTCCTGGTGGAAGCCATGGCCCTGGCCTTCCCGGCGCTTCCGGATTCCTTTCGGGAGCCGGAAATACTGATCGCCGCCTCCCCGGAAAAACAGGACGAGATCTTTCTCGGCGCCCAGCAGGTGAAGGTTAATCTGAAAAACCGGGTGGATTTGGAAGTCAGAATCGGGGAATAACTAAAAAGTTCAAATTCCAAAATCCAAATGCCAAAATTATGCCAAAAATTCAAAAAACAAAATCGGATTGATTTTTTCTTTTTTGAACTTTATTTGAACTTTGAGCTTTGACCTTTGAACTTAACGCTAACTCAACATTACAAAAATGACTGAAGAACTTAAAAAGCGTTTGATGACCGCCGCGGTGGCGGTCCCGATTCTCCTTCTCCTTATTTACGTAGGAGGGATCCCCTTCCTCCTTCTGATTATCACCTTTATTATTGCCGGGATCTGGGAATTGAACCGGATTCTGGAAACCCGGGGGTACCATCCCCAGCGCAAGGTTTCCCTGGTGCTGGGAGCGGGAATGGCGGCGGTGGCCTACTTTTCCAATCCCCTGTTTCTTAACCTGTATCTAACCCTGGCGCTTCTGGCCATTTTAATAATCCAGCTCACCCGCCGGGATATCTCTCTGGCCATTAACGGATTCTCGGTAACCATCGCCGGGGTTTTTTATATCGGCTGGCTCCTGAGCCATGTGGTTCTGGTCCGGAACTTCGGTCTTTCCCTACGGAATGAGAGCGTTAATGCCACCCTGATCCTGGAGAACAGTCATCTCGGCCACGACACGGGTCTTTTTTTCACCGTGATGATTCTGGCCTGCGTCTTTCTGAACGACACCGGGGCCTATTTTGCCGGGAAAAATCTGGGGAAACGAAAACTAGCTCCCGCCATCAGCCCGAATAAAACCTGGGAGGGATTCTGGGGAGGACTGGTCACCTCCTGGGCTACCGCCTGCCTGGTCAACCTGATCTTCCAGGCTCATTTCGGCTACCTGCACTGCCTGGCGGTCGGCACCCTGGTCGCGGTCTTCGGCACCCTGGGGGATCTCCTGGAATCCCTGATCAAACGGGACGCCAAGATCAAGGATTCCGGTACCTTCTTCCCCGGCCACGGGGGAGTGCTCGACCGGCTGGATTCGATCCTCTTCTCTTTCCCGGTCGTTTACTATTACTTACGAATTATCTTTTCTTAAGAGGCAAAACTTCCTTTTTTATTCGTTAATCGTCAATACCTCCGGGCTGTAGGCCCCTACGGGCAGGAAGCCGGCCTGTAAGCCCTACCCTCCGGCCTGTAAGCCTACGGGCTGGAAGCGGGGCCGGAGGCGGCAATCGTCATTTCTCCCTGCCCCTTGCTCCCTGCTCTTTGCCCTTTCCCATTCCGCAATCCGAAATCCGCATTCCGAATTCAAAACGAATCTAATTTTTCACGCTCAGGAGGAGCCGCGTGATCCTCTTCATGATGTAATGGTAGAGGGGAAAACAATAGCGCCGGCAGAACAGAACAACCTTGATGTCAAACGAGGTGATCACCAGGAATTTCTCTTTTTCCACCGCCTTCAGGATGAGCGCCGCCACCCGCTCGGGGGAAACGGCCCGCCCCGAGAACTTCTCCTTGAGCTCCTTCACCCGGGGATTTCCCGGATCCACCCCCAGGATCTCCACCGTATTCTTGAGCGGCGTCTCCACCGCCCCGGGGCAAACCACCGTCACCCCGATCGAGTGATGCGCGAGATCGTAGCGAAGCACCTCGGAGAGCCCGTAGATCCCGAACTTGGCGGTCGCGTAGGCCGCGTGCAGGGGCGCGCCGAAGAGCCCCGAAGCCGAGGAAATGTTGACCACGTGGCCCCGCCCGGCCCGGATCATCCCCGGGAGGAAGCTCTCGATCCCGTGGATTGGCCCCCAGAGGTTCACCTTGATGATTTTCTGCCAGTGGGCGTGGGTCGTGTCATCCACCAAAGCGTAGAGGGCAATCCCGGCGTTGTTCATGATGATATCCATCGGCCCCGCTTCCCGCTCCACCTGGTCAGCGAAACCTTTCACCGCCTCGTAATCCGAGATGTCGAAGGCACTCGCCCGGCCGACCGTCCCGCCCGAGTTCTCGATCAGCCCCGCGGTCTCCTCCAGCCCTTTCTTATTAATATCGGTCAGAAACAACCGGCAACCCCGGCGGGCAAAGGCCAGCGCGGTGGACCGCCCGATCCCGGAGGCGGCCCCGGTGATAAAAACCTTTAACCCCGGCTCGATCTTCATTGGTTTTCCCTCCCGGTTTTTTCGAAAAATCCTTTCCTTTGATTTTATCACAGCTGTCCGGAAGCAATGCCATGCGGAAAAAATCCGTGCTTTTTCCAAAGATTGTTATAAGCTAAAAAGACTTGAATTGGGGAAACGGGGGAGGGAAAGAGTGAGGGTGAAAAATCCGGTTTTGATAGCTACCATGTAAGATTATATTGATTAAGATGAAATCCTATGCCTATTCATGTTTTCTGATTGGATTGATTCTCCTTTCCGGGGCGGGGCTTGCCCGGGCGGAAGATTCCGCACCCGGCTCCTTTACCTCGCCGATCCTCACACAATTCTCCCCGGCCAACACGAAGAAGCTCCTCGCCGGAGAGGCCGTCTTTGAGCCGGTGATCACCAAAAGGCTGGACGGAAAAGATGAGGGGCACGGGCGGGGCGCGGTGCTCATCCACCGGCCCGTGGAGGAATGCTTCCGGATCTTCCTCGATTTAGATCAGCAATATCTTTATTTCCCGAAAATGACGGTAAGCCGGGTGCTCGAGCGGAAAGGCAACCGGGTGCGGATGTACAAGGAACTCGATTTCCTGGTTGCCGTTGTCAAATATACGTTGATTGTCACCATCGTCCCGGAGGATCACCGGGTCGACTTCATCACCGACCCAACGGGGAAAAACAGCTATAAACTTTCCGCCGGCTTTTTCCGTTTTGAAAAGGTGGACGAAAAAACCACTCTTTTATTCTACGAGATGACCCGGTTGGAAATGGGGTTCAAGGTCCCCGGTTTTATCAAGACTTATCTGTCCTCCCGTGATCTGCCCAAAATCGTCCTGAACATCAAGAAAAGGATCGAGTCCGGCGGGACTTGGGTAAAAGGCCAATAGGAGAAGCCGGGAGTTGCCGGCTATCGGTTCCTGCTGGCCGCCTGCGAGCTCTGCGAGCCCGAAGGCCTGTTCGACGTAGTCTTGGCGTAGTCGGAAGCTAACCGGGCGAAGTCTGGGCTGTTATCTGATATCCGCTTATTCTCCCCTCAGGCCTGTAAGCCTACGGGCTGGAAGCGGGGCCGGAGGCTGCTTACTGCTTTCTTTCTTAGGCTTCGCCCAGGGACTGTTCAGATTTCTCTTGATCCATCCGTTATTGGCTTTGGATTTCACGTCGGCGTCCTTGATATAAGGCTTGATGTCGAGCAGGGGTGTCCCGTCCAGGAGATCAAGCCCGGTGGTAAATATTTCGTTTCCCCTGATCTTCTTTACCCGGGTGATGGTCAGCCCAATCGGGTTAGGGCGCTGGGGCGAACGGCTGGCGAAAACCCCCACCTCTTTCCCCTTAGCCCAGGGGGGACTGACTCGGAGGGGATATTTCTTTCCCGATTTGTGCAGGTAAGCAATCACGTAGATATATTTAAACTGCTTAAGCTGATCCAGCCCTCCGGCATATTCGGGATCGAGCACCAGCCGGAAATCCCCCTTATCGCTCTCCCGTCCGTGGTGGGGAGCTTTTTCCTTATATGGCGACATTACATGCCCGATCGGTTTAAAGACAGCTTTTTTCATAATTTCCCCCTTGATCATTATTTGACCCTATTCATTTTAACACCCTGCTTCTCACATTAACTTATCAGGTATACAATAAGCACTGATGGTTCAGCAATAAATTTCAAAACAATTGGCAAAAATCCTACTCCTTACAATTCTGCTGATCTCCTCGCCCCCTAAATTCCAGGTTTCCGGGGCAATATCTTTCACTGGAACAAAACTCGATCATTATCATGAATCTCCTATTGGGGGTGTGGGAGAAACTTATAAAATATTTCTGGATTTCTGGTTGAAGAATTATTTTGCTCTTGGTATTGAATCAGGATACCAACATCTGGGAAAATCCGGACATACCGAAGAGTTCAGGCAGAGTAATTTTTATTTTTCACCATATATTAAAGCCGGCCTCCCCATCACTGAAAAATATAAGTTTTTTTCATTCTTTGGTATTGGGTACCATAAAATTTGCTACACTCCATGGTCTGAAATAGAATCATCAAATCGATTATTTAACTTTGGCCTAGGCTTAAACAGGTCGTTCGGGATAATCCAAACCGGAATAATGTTGGACGAGAAAATCCTCGGAGAGGATTATATTCCCTTTGGCGACGGTTACCATGGAAAGTATCATTATGGTTCATTATCAATCTATGTTGGAATAGGGATATGAATTATTTCAAATCCATAATAGTGTTCTTGCTCTTGGCTCTTCCCAATAGCCTGTTCGCCCAGGAAAATAAATCACTTGGCATGGTAATCGGTGGCGCTGTCGTAGCTCCGCTGGTAATAGCAATTCCGGCTTCGGTGGGCTGGGGCACCGACGGCATGCGCCTGGGCGCATTCGCGATCGGGACAATTCCGATGGCAAGTCACGCTTATTTGGGAGATAACCATGATGGATTGTCATTCGCTGTATTCAAAATCCTTGCGAACGTATTTGTTTTTTTGAGTCTCTCGGAATATGACACAAATGATGATAATTATTTAATTACCGGAATATTGGGTTGTTCTTTATTGACAGGAATTTATACCTATGAACTGATCGATTTGGTGAAAAAGACGAACCAAATCAACAAAAAAGCCGACGAGAATATTCTCTTGAGCCTTTATTTCGGATTTCATCGGGAAAAATCCAGCCTGGGAGCGACCCTGCGGTTTTAATTGCTTTTTATACAAAATGAGAATTTATCAGGATAATTTATTGTTGGAATTCTGTTGACACGCTTCACGCCGGCAAGATACAATTCACTCTCGACTTTCCTCCTGAAAGGAGCAATCTATGACCCAAAAGTATAAAACCAACCCGCTCAAATCCGGCCACCCCATGGCCAAGGCCTTAGCCGATCTGATCAAGCATCAGGTCGACGCCATGATCACCATGCAGAGCGTGCGGACATTCGAGAACTTTACCGCGATAAAAGATTCCCTGCACAACCTCGACCAGCGCCTGGCCGAATTAACGCCGCGCTCAGCCGAAGAAACCCAGTCCCTCCAGAGGGGGAAAAGGCTAATAATCCGTAAAGACTGCCGCGTCCCTGGTTGCTGGAAACCGGCCAAGTCCCGGGGCCTGTGCGGAACCCATTACCAGGCCGCCAGAAGGAAAGGGAAGTTGTAAATTTAATTCGATTTAAATTACGCCAATCTCCCTTTGCCCCTCTTTGAAAAAAGAGGGGTAACTTTATCCCCCTTTTTCAAAGCCTGCCCGCCTTGCCCGAGGCTCGGCCAGGGAGCCGACGGCTCGTGTCGGCCAGGGGGGGACGGAAGGGGGATTTTCCAGAAGAAAAAAGCCGCTCCGGCAATGAGCCCGGGCGGCTTTTTTCTTGCGCGAGATTTCTTTGTAGTCTGCCGATTAATCGGCGGTTTTTTCAAATAGCCCCATAAATCGGGCAACTACCAGAAGATTGAAAATATCAACTGCATTTTTAGAAATTACTCTTTAAAGCGAATAATCCCGGAGAAGGAATCGGCCTTGAGGGCGGCCCCCCCGACCAGAGCCCC
>JAPLJL010000333.1 GCA_026388615.1 Pseudomonadota bacterium
GGGGTGGAAAGCGACGTTGCCGGCCTGAAAAAAGTCAAAGTTACCGGATATGTCCAGGCCCGTTATGAGGCGAGCGAGAACTCCAAAGACCAATACAAGCTGGACTCCACCGGCAAATCTGTATCCAGCTATCGGAACAAGGATTATTTTTATATCCGGCGGGGCCGGGCAAAGGTCACCTGGGAACCCACCAGCCTCACCACTTTCCTGATCCAGATTGATGCCGCTAAAAACACGATCACGCTGAAAGACGCGGAGGGATCCATCAATTTCCCGATCGCCAATAAATACTCGGTCGGCCTGAAGATGGGCCAGTTCAAGTGGCCCTTCAGTTACGATGTCATCCGCAGTTCGAGCGACCGGGAGATGCCCGAGCGGGCCCTATCGACCCAGACCCTGATGCCGGGTGAGCGCGACCGGGGCGTCCAGTTCCAGGCCACCTATAGGGGACTGGTGGACTTCCGCACCGGGCTCTTCGGCGGCAATGGAATTCAAAACTCAACCTTCCCGGTGATCCCCGCGACCAGCAAACCGACCTGGGTCAGCCGTCTCGCCCTTGACTTCGGCTGGGTGAGCTTGGCCGGCTCGAGCTTTGTCGGCCCGGCCGGTTTCACGCTTCCGGGGGCCGCCAACAGTACTAATAAGATTCTCATCCGCGACCGGAACCGCTTCGGGGGTGACGCCCAGTTCTATTACGAGCTCCCCTACCTGGGAGGTGGACGCCTGATGGCCGAGGTGATCTCGGGGAAAGACTTCAACCAGAGTCTGAAAAGCGGGAACGGCGGCTACACCAAAAGCCTGGGTTTCCAGACCACACTGGTCCAGAACTTCCTGGACAAGGAGCAGATTGTCTTCCGCTATGATTACTGGGACCCGGACACCGGCGTGGATTACAACCTGGTCGTCACCTACGGCCTGGCCCTGATCCATAACTTTGACGGCAACACGAGACTCACCCTGTGCTACGAGATACCCAAGAATGAGGTAAAAGCTCCGGCCACGGATCCGGTCGACAACAAGACCACCATTCAGTTCCAGTACAAATTCTAGGGGGACCGTTTTGCGATCTTATTCAATTCTTAATCGTTTCTTAATGGTTTCTTAACAATGGACATTTATCTTTAATACAGGAGGTTAAAACAATGAAAAGATTCTGGTTATTGATTCCGATTTTCACCCTGGTTATGGCCGGGGTAGCCCTGGCGGGCAAGACGATCACGCTCAAGGGCTCGGATACGATGGTGATCCTAAACCAGCGCTGGGCTGAGAATTACATGAATAATCATCCGGGCGAGGTCGTCCAGGTTACGGGCGGCGGGTCCGGGGTGGGGATCTCCGCCCTCATTAACGGCACCACCGGGATCTGCGCCTCCTCCCGTCCGATGAAGGACTCGGAGCAGAAGAAACTCCGGGAGCGCTATAACACCCTGGGAGTTGGCATCCCGGTGGCCAAGGACGGCGTTACCCTCTTCCTGAACGCTTCCAACCCGATCAGCGAGCTCTCTCTGGAACAGCTGAAAAATATCTATACCCGGAAAGTGAAGAACTGGCGTGAACTCGGCGGACCCGATGCCTCCATTCTTCTTTACGGCCGGGAATCGAGTTCCGGGACTTACGTATTCTTTAAGGATACCGTCCTCCTGGGCGCGGACTTCGCCCCCGAAACCCAGACCATGCCGGGCACGGCCGCCATCGTTAACGCCGTAGCCAAGGATCCGAACGGGATCGGATACGGAGGGGTAGCCTATGCCTCCGGGGTCAAGCACCTCAAAATCAAGAAAACCGCGGGAGCGGCCGCCTACGATCCAACCCAGGAAAACGTGAAGTCCGGGGTTTATCCGCTTTCCCGGGATCTCTTTTTCTACCTCCAGAAAAGCCCCACGGGCGACATCAAGAAGTTTATCGACTGGGTCCTTTCCCCGGCGGGGCAGGAAATCGTAACCAAGGTAGGGTACTTCCCGGTCAAATGAAAAAGGGCGAGCGGATCACGAACGCAATCCTGGAGGGCGGGCTGAAATTATCAGCTCTCCTCGTCATTTTTCTTATTTTTCTGATCTTCATCTTCATCTTCAAAGAGGCCCTCCCGATCTTCAGCAACCCCGCAGTCAGAAGCGAAGTGAGCCTCCGGGGCCTCTTCGCTTCTTCGGTCTGGCAGCCGGTTTCCGATTATCCCCGCTTTTCCCTGCTCCCTCTTTTCCTCGGCACGCTCAAGGTGAGCCTGATCGCTATCGTTTTCGCCACCCCGATCGCCCTCGGCGCGGCTATCTACACGGCGGAGTTCGCCCCCCGGGCCTTAAAGGATACGATCAAGCCGGGGATCGAGATCCTGGCGGGAATCCCCTCGGTGGTGATGGGGGTCTTCGCCCTGCTCGCCCTCGCGAGCGTCCTCCAGGGGATTTTCGGCTGGGCCATGCGATTGAACGCGGTGAACGCGGGGATCGCCCTCGGGCTGGCCATCATCCCCACCATCTATTCCGTG
>JAPLJL010000018.1 GCA_026388615.1 Pseudomonadota bacterium
GTCAACAAGGAAACCGGGGAATGGACTCCTCAGGAAATCGCGGATAACATTGATAAGATTTTAGGGGAGTAACTAACCTCGCCCTTACGGGCGAGGCATCCGAAATAATTGTAGGGGCCGATGCCCTCATCGGCCCACAGAACGGTGCGTTCGGGGAACGCACCCTACAAATCCGGGTTTAATCGCCCAGTTTCAAAACCTTTTCCGATTCGCTGTAGGGATCGCTTTCGCCGCGCACCAGCCTGGAAACGATCTCGTCCAGGGAACCGCTGCGGCGGAGGCTGACGATCAGTTTGCTGATGGCCTGGCCCTGCAGGATCCTTAAAAAGTCCTCCTCCCGCCGCTTATTTTCGAACCCGGGCTGGGCTTTCTGCCGGTTCCAGAATTCCCGGTGCTGGTCCACCGCCTGAACCAGTTCAGGAATACCGGTTCCGTCGGTGCCTACGGTCAGGCAGATCGGCGGTTTCCAGCCCTTGCGGTCAAACCCGCCCATCTCCAAAAGTCTCCGGAGGCCCTGGACCGTTACCTGGGCTCCTTCCCGATCCGCCTTGTTCACCACCAGGACATCCGCGATTTCCAGGATTCCGGCCTTCAGGTTCTGGATTTCATCGCCCATTCCCGGGGTCAAAACCACCACCGAGGTGTGAGCCGCCCCCGCGATCTCGACTTCATCCTGCCCCACCCCGACGGTTTCCACCAGGATCACATCCGAGCCGAAGGCATCCAGGACCTTGATGATTTCATAAGCGGAGCTGGAAAGGCCGCCGAGATGACCGCGGGTCGCCACGCTCCGGATGAATACCCCGGGATCGTTGAAATGGTTCTGCATCCGGATCCGGTCTCCCAGGACCGCTCCCCCGCTGAAGGGACTGGTCGGGTCCACCGCGATCACGCCCACCCGTTTTCCCCGGGAGCGGAAATTTTCGATCAACCGGTTGACCAGGGTGCTTTTGCCCGCCCCCGGGGCACCGGTTATCCCGATGATCTCCGCTTTTCCAGTATGAGGATAAAGGATTTTTAATTCGGCGATAGCCCCGTCGATCCCGTCATCCAGATCCCGGATCAGACGGGCCGTGGATAGGACCTCCCCGTGCAGAACCTTTTCGGCCAAATCCGACATCGCAGAAATTATTTCCCGGGCTCGTTTCTAGCTTCGGAAAAAGTTCCCCGGCGTAATCAATGGATCGACTTTACGCTGGTCCGGACGAAGGAAATAATCTCTTCCGTGGAGGTTCCGGGAGTGAAAACCGCCTTGACCCCTTTATCCTTCAGGAAGACCATGTCTTCCTCCGGGATAATCCCGCCCCCGAAAACCATCACGGAATTCGCGCCTTTCTTCCTCAGGGCTTCAATCACGGCCGGAAAAAGGGTGTTATGCGCGCCCGAGAGGACCGAAAGCCCCACCGCGTCCACCCCTTCCTGAACTGCCGTGTTGGCGATCATTTCGGGGGTCTGGTGGAGGCCGGTATAAATCACTTCGAATCCGGCGTCCCGCAGGGCCCGGGCCACCACCTTCACACCGCGATCATGTCCATCCAGGCCTGGCTTGGCCATCAAAATTCGGATCTTTCTCTCTGCCATTTTTCCCTCCCTTTAAAGAATTATATTTATTTTGTCTTTTATCCTTTATTTATTTTGTCTTTTATCCTTTATTTCTTTTGTTCCTTTAACCTTTCACCCGATCTCTGCGAGTCCGACGAAGCCTTGGCGAAGTCTGGACATTCAATAAAGAATGCCTTTTCTTATATCTCTATTCCCTTCCGGGATTTTATTCCCCGGCGGTAATAGTGCTTGATCTCCTTCATCTCGGTCACCAGGTCGGCCGCCTGGATTATCTCCGGGGGAGCCCCCCTGCCGGTCAGGACCAATTCGACCCGCTCCGGCTTAGTCTGGAGAATTTTAAGGACTTGCTCCAGCGGGATCAAGCCGAAATCCAAAGCGCAGTTG
>JAPLJL010000268.1 GCA_026388615.1 Pseudomonadota bacterium
ACCGCCGCCGCGATTTTCTGGGTGGTGAGGATGTTGCGGCTGGTGGTGAGGGAGCCCTTGGGAAAACCGGTGGTCCCGGAGGTGTAGAAGATTCCCACCGGTTGGTCCGGATCGAGGTTGATCGGTTTCAATTCCGGCGAGCTTTCCCGGGTCAGACGGTCAAGGGAGATAAAGCCTTCTCGGCTTTCGGCTTCCGGGCCGGCCATGACCCACTGCGTGATCGAGGGGACGCGGGCCTTCTCCCGGATATTGCTGTCGAAAACGTAGGCGTCGGTGATCATGGTCCGGGCCCCGGAGTTTTCCACGATGTAGCGGATTTCCCGGCCCTTGAGCATGTAGTTGAGCGGGACGGCGACCGCCCCGATCCGCATGACGGCGGTGATGATCATGTAGAGATCAATGTTATTGGAAGTGCAGACCGCCACGGTTTCCCCGGGCTTCACTCCCAGCGGCCCGGTCAGGGAATGGCAGACGCGGTTGATGAACTCCCGCCCCATCCGCTGGTTCAGCCGGGCGCCGTTCAGGGCATGGTACTGGAGCGGTTCCTCCAGGTGAATCGTCTCCACTTCTTCGTCATAGACCTCGGCCAGGCGTTCCTGGAGATTGGCCATGGTCAGGTTCTTGGTCAGGGCGAAACGGATTTTTTTGAACATTTCCCCTCGCTTTTTATTTACGGGATTATTTCCAGCTTTTCAATTTATCCCCGGCCGGGCGCGATTGCAAGCCGGCCGGCAACCGGCGGGATCCGGCCGGGTGGAAGTGACCCTGGATATATTGTATATTCATTACCCCGGGTTTGGGGCTTTTCGTCCCTTGAATTTTTCCCGGTTTCTGCTTAATTGATACTTCGACTATGGCAACGCGAGACCTTCTAAACGAGACGCGAGACCTTCTGGTCGAGATCGGAACCGAGGAGATCCCGGCGGCCTACCTGGTCCCAGCGCTTTCCGCCTGGCAGAAGAAGATTGAGGATGAGTTCAAGCAGGCTTTGATCAGTTATTCCCATACCGATTCAAAACCCGACATCAAAACCTTCGGGACACCCCGACGGATGGTGCTGCGGGTATCGAATGTAGGAGAGAGACAGTTTATTTTTGGAGAGACAACATCGGGACCCTCCCTGGCGGTGTCCTTCGACGCGGAAGGCAAGCCCACCAAGGCAGCACTCGGTTTTGCGCGGTCGCAGGGTGTGGAGGTTAAGGACCTGATCACCATTGATACAAATAAGGGAAAATATCTCGCGGTGAAGAAACAGGAAGGGGGGAAACCCGCGGCTCCGATCATCGCCGAGATCATCTCCCGGACCATCCCGGGCATTCCCTTCCCGAAGACCATGCGCTGGGGGGAGGAAAAGTCGGCCTTTGTCCGTCCGATCCACTGGATCCTCGCGCTCTTCGGTGAAGAGGTCCTGCCGATCTCGGTCGGGACGCTCGCGGCAGGCCGGAAGACGCGGGGCCATCGGTTCCTGTCCCCGGCGGAGAAAGAGATCCGGAATCCCGCGGAATACTTGGCCTGGGCCCCTTCGGCCTCCGTGATCCTTGATCCGGCTGAGCGGATGGAGATGGTCAAGCGGGAGGTGGAAGAAGCGGCCGCCAAGGCCGGGGGACGCGCCGTTGTTCGTCCGAAGCTCATCCAGGAAGTGGCCAACCTGGTGGAATACCCGCGGGTGATCGTGGGGGACTTTTCCGCGGAGTTCACCCGCCTGCCCCGGGAAGTAATCATCGCGGCCCTGGAAAATCATGAGCGTTGCTTCGCGGTGGAAAAGCCCGACGGCACCCTCCTCCCGCGTTTCATCGCGGTCCTGAACAATATCCCCCGAGATTTAAAGCCGGCGATCAACGGCTACGAGCGGGTGATGCGGGCGCGTCTCTCGGACGCGAACTTTTTCTACCGGAAGGATCTGGAGATTCCCCTGGCCGAACGGGCCAAGCGATTGGAGGGGGTGGTTTTCCATTCGCGCCTGGGCACGGCCGCGGCCAAGGTGCAACGCTTTACCCGGCTGGCGCTCTTTTTGGCCCACCGGTTCTGGCCGGAGGAGGAAGACCGGGTCACGCGGGCCGCCTTCCTGGCCAAGGCCGACCTGGCCAGCGAGATGGTGGGGGAATTCCCCGAATTGCAGGGGGTGATGGGTTCGGAATACGCCCGGAAGCAGGGGGAGGATCCGGAAGTGGCCCGGGCGATCTTCGAACATTACCTCCCGCGTCACGCCGAAGACCGCCTGCCCGAATCCCGGACCGGGATCCTGGTGGGCCTGGCCGACCGGGCGGACACGATCGCCGGGTTCCTGGCGGTTGGGATCAAGCCCTCAGGCGAGGCTGACCCCTTTGGGACCCGCCGGCACACCCTGGCGATCCTGAACATCCTGCTCGGCCGGGAGATGTCCCTCCCCCTTTCCGAGCTTTTCGGCGAGGCGCTGAAAAACCTCGCGGGGGCGGCGCGCTTTTCCGAACCCGAAGTGAAGACGGAGATTCTCAATTATTTTCAGACCCGGCTTCGGGGGATCTTCCTGGCCTCGGGGGCGACTTACGATTCGGTGGAAGCGGTTCTCGCGGCCGGGTCGGACGATCCTTACGACGCCAAGCTCCGGCTCGCGGCGCTCTCCCAGTTCCGCTCCCGCCCCGAATTTGAAAAACTGGCCAGCGCCTGCAAGCGGGCGGTCAACATTATCAAGGATTTTACCAAGGCGGAGGTCAACCCTGCCCTCCTGGCCGAACCTGAAGAAAAAGAACTTAATCAGGTTATTGGAAAACTGGAAATTGAAGTGGATCATTTTTTCAAGCAAAATGATTACGCCGGGGTCTTATCCCAGCTTTTAGTTTTAAAGGATCCGGTGGATAGATTCTTCGATAAGGTTTTGGTCATGGCTCCAGACCGGGAACTTCGGGAAAACCGGCTGGCGCTGCTCTTCCGGATATCCCGGATCTTCCGCCGGGTCGCGGATTTTTCCAAACTGGTTTTGACCTGATTATGTTTCTTTCTTTAAATTCTTTTCGTTACTAATGTAGGGGCGGCCCTCCCTGGCCGGTCTTGCTCGGCTCGGGCAGGCCGCGGCCGCCTGGCAGGGAGCCCATAAAGGGCTCCCCTACAAAAAAGAAAGGATAAATTCAAATGAAAGCCAAGAAAGTCAAAAAATCCCGGAAAACCCGGGTTACCCGGGCTAAGAGTCCAAGGAGGAAAAAGATGGAAGGCAAGACCAAATACGTGTATTTCTTCGGCGGCGGCAAGGCTGACGGCAAGTCCGAGATGAAGAATCTCCTGGGCGGCAAGGGGGCCAACCTCGCGGAAATGACCAACCTCGGGATCCCGGTGCCCCCCGGATTCTCGATCTCGACCGAGGTCTGCACTTATTACTACCAGAACAAGAATTCTTATCCTCCCGGTTTACGACAAGAGGTGGAAGAGGCGCTCCGGAAGATGGAAAAGCTCCTGGAGCGGCGGTTCGGCGACCCCGACAATCCCCTCCTGGTTTCAGTCCGCTCCGGGGGCCGGGCTTCCATGCCGGGCATGATGGACACGATCTTGAACCTGGGGCTGAACCGGCTCGCGATCAAGGGGCTGACCAAAAAGAGCGGCAACCGGCGCTTCGTCCTGGACAGCTACCGGCGGTTCATCCAGATGTACGGGGAAGTGGTGATGGGGGTCAAGAGTGACGTCCTGGAAGAGATCCTCACCAATTTGAAAAAAGAGAAGGGCAAGGCCAAGGATACCGATCTGACCGCCGAGGACCTGGAGATCCTGATCGACCGGCTCCGGACCGCGGTGGAAAAGGAATCGGGCCACTCCTTCCCGGACAACCCCGACGACCAGCTCTGGGGGGCGATCGGGGCGGTGTTCGGCTCCTGGAATAACCCCCGGGCGATTACCTACCGCGCCCTGAACAAGATCCCGGACGAATGGGGGACGGCGGTGAACATCCAGTCGATGGTCTTCGGCAACCTGGGCGATTCCAGCGCCACCGGGGTGGCCTTTACCCGCAATCCCGCCACCGGGGAAAAACTGTTCTACGGGGAATTCCTTCCCAACGCCCAGGGCGAGGATGTGGTGGCGGGGATTCGCACCCCCCAGCCGATCACCCGGGCTCAGAAGCAGCCCAAGGATGCCGAATCCCTCGATGAACTGATGCCCAAGGCTTTCAAGGAGCTGGAAGGGGTTTACCAGAAGCTCGAGAAGCATTACCGCGACATGCAGGATATCGAGTTCACGATCGAGGACGGCCGGCTCTGGATGCTCCAGACCCGCCGGGGCAAGCGCACCGCCGGCGCGGCGGTGCGGATCGCCGTGGAGATGGTGGATGAGGGCCTGATCAAGCCGGAGGAAGCGGTGGCCCGGGTGACCCCGGACCAGCTCTCGCACTTCCTCCATCCCGCCTTCGATCCCAAGGAAAAGAAGGATGTCCTGGCCAAGGGCCTGCCCGCTTCCCCGGGGGCGGCGGTGGGGATGGTGGTCTTCAACGCCGAGGATGCGGAGCAGTGGGCCAAGGATAAGAAAGATGTCATCCTGGTCCGGGTTGAAACCTCGCCCGACGACATCCACGGGATGAACGCGGCCCAGGGCATCCTGACCGCCCGCGGGGGGATGACCTCGCACGCGGCAGTGGTGGCCCGGGGGATGGGGAAATGCGCGGTGGTCGGCTGCGGCGCGCTGGAGATCGATTACGAAAAGGGTCTTTTCCGGGTGGGCGACCGGGTGATCAAGCAGGGCGATTTTATCAGTCTGAACGGTTCCACCGGCGAGATAATTATGGGCAAGCTGAAGAAGACCGATCCCGACCTTTCCAGCCCGGAATTTGCCCGCTTCATGAAGATTGTGGATAAGGTCCGCACCCTCGGGGTCCGGACCAACGCCGATACCCCCCGCGACTGCCGGAAAGCCCGGGAACTCGGGGCCGAGGGCATCGGGCTCTGCCGGACCGAGCACATGTTTTTCGCGCCCGATCGGATCCCCGCGGTCCGGGAGATGATCATGGCCGAAGACGAGGCCGGCCGCCGGGTGGCGCTCAAGAAGATTCTGCCGATGCAGCGGGGCGACTTTGTGGAGATCTTCCGGGTGATGGAAGGCTTGCCGGTCACAATTCGGCTCCTGGATCCGCCCCTGCATGAATTCCTACCCAATACCGAGGCGGATATTCAGGAACTGGTCCAAACCTCGGGGATTCCGGCCGAACGGTTGAAAACCAAGCTCCTCGCCCTGCATGAGGCCAATCCCATGCTCGGACACCGGGGCTGCCGGTTGGGGATCACCTTCCCGGACATGTATGAAATGCAGGTGCGGGCCATTGCCGAGGCGGCCGCCCAGCTCATCCGGGACGAGAAACTGGATGTCCGCCCCGAGATCATGATCCCCCTGGTCGGGGACTGGAAAGAGCTCAAGATCCTGCGGGACCTGACCAAGCAGACGGTGGAGAAGGTCCAGGAGGAAATGAAAACCAAGTTCGATTACCTGATCGGGACGATGATCGAGCTGCCCCGGGCCGCCCTCACCGCCGACAAGATCGCCGAATACGCCGAGTTTTTCTCCTTCGGGACCAACGACCTGACCCAGACCACCTGGGGTTTATCCCGGGACGACGCCGGGAAATTCCTGGGCGCCTACTTGAAGGCTGGTATCTTCAAGGTCGATCCCTTCGCCTCTCTGGATCAGGAGGGGGTGGGACAGCTGATCAAGATGGGGGTGGAAAAGGGCCGGAAGGTCCGCCCCAAGCTCAAGGTCGGGATCTGCGGGGAGCATGGCGGGGATCCGGCTTCCGTCATTTTCTGCCACGAGGCCGGTCTTACTTATGTCAGTTGCTCTCCTTTCCGGGTTCCGATCGCCCGGCTTTCCGCCGCCCGGGCCGCGATCGGTGCGGGGACGGGGGAAGGCGACTAACAATTGACGATTGTCGATTGACGATTGACGAATGAAAACCAAAAGGAAATAAATGTGTAGTTGCCCGATTAATCGGGCGTATTCATGTCTTGCGCAGGGGAGCCGTTCTACCGGCTCCCTTTTTTTTTCTTAAAAATATCCCCTCCCTGTTGAGGGAGGGGGAGGGGGAGAGTTTCATTGCTTCGTCCTTCCGGTTTCGTATTTCGTCCTTCCGGACCCGATCCGGAATCCAGATTCTTCTAAAAATGTAGGGGAGCCCCTCCGTGGGCTCCCTTTTTAGGGCGGCCGCCGCCTGCCCGAGCCGGGCAAGACCGGCCAGGGAGGGCCGCCCCTACACCTTTAGCAAAGAGTGGATTGGCGAAGGGGGCAGCGAAGGATCTCTATTTTTTACACTACTCACATCATTGTCATTCCCGTGCAAACGGGAATCCAGGCTTTTTAATTCCCATCCCTTTCAAGATCAAATTTCCCCCCTTTTTCCGTCTCGTTTTGCATTCCTTCTCGAGCCAGGGCTATAATAATATTCATACCCCGAAGGAAATATATGCTGAAAAAATTCACCGCGGTTATCACCAAAGAAGAAAAATGGTATGTCGCCCGATGCGTGGAACTGGGCGTGGTCAGTCAGGGCAAGGCCATCAAAGAAGCACAGGTCAATTTGAAAGAAGCGGTCGGGCTTTATATCGAGAGTTTCGAGACAGATGACCTTCCGCATTAGGAGGTATTTATGAAAACGGCAAAGGATGAAGTAAGAAAAATTCTTGACCGGATCCCCGACGAAGCGTCGTTTGAAGACATCCAGTATCACATCTACGTGCGGGAAAAAATCGAGCGGGGCTTGCAGGATGTGGAAAAAGATCGGGTGTTAAGCCAGGAAGAGGTTGAACGGCGGATGTCCAAATGGTTAGGGAAGTAAATTGGGCGGAAGCGGCCTGGAATGATCTGGAAGAGGCGGCAGATTACATCGCCAGGGATTCTTCGTATTATGCGGCGGCGTTTGTTCAAGAGGTTCGGGACGCGGCGAGTTCATTGAGTAATTTTGCGGAGCGGGGGCGGATAGTTCCCGAGTTCAATGATCCAAACATCCGGGAAATTTTTGTCAGGAGTTACCGAATGATTTATCAGATAGCGGAGAGAAAAGTGAATATTGTTGGTTTCATTCATGGAGCGCGGGATCTTGAGGTACTTTGGGAGTTGAAGACCGATAGATAGTAATTTCTGAATTCCCCTCTATTCAATACCGTCATTCCCGTTAAATCGTCATTCCGCACTTGATGCGGAATCCAGTTTTTTTGCTCCCTTCAGGTACTTATTCATTCAAGTTTGCGTTTCAGATATTCCGCAATCCCTCCGGGCCGTAAGCCCTACCCTCCGGCCTGTAAGCCCTACGGGCTGGAAGCGTGGGCCGGAGGCCGAAATTCGCATTCCGCAACATATTTCTGATACCACCCCATTTATGATATATTGAAAACTATAATGTCCCCCGCCCCCAAGCAAATCCTTGATCTGATTGAACGCTTCGAGAAAAACCTCGAATCCTACAAAAGCCCGGCCTATAAAGTGAAGTAAGATTTACTATTTCTGGAATGATATGAAAAAAGTTCTCGTAAATAGCAAAGTAAAGACCTGGCCCCAGGTTTGTGTATATCTACAGGAGAGGAAAACAATGAGTGATCTGAGAAAATATGTCAGCGGGAGAAAAAAGCGGGATCAGGCCTTCGCCAAGGGTTATGAAAAAGGTTATGAACAATTCAAAATCGGTGTGATTCTTCAGCAGGCCCGTGAATCGGCCGGATTGACTCAGGAAGAGCTTGCCCAGAAGCCGAAAACGAAAAAAACCTCTATTTCTAGAATTGAAAACCATGCCGAGGATATATAATTATCAACAATAGAAAAGGTGGCTGCGGCTTTGGGAAAACAATTGCAGATTAGTATTGTTTAAAAATTTATTGGCCAAAAACAGATTATTGGGAGCGGGGGTTTTCCCAAATATGAAACTTTGGTATATAATTTGCGTCAATGTAATATGGAGGCAAATAGTCGATAATGGCCAAGAACAAACCCCTGAAAGAATGTCCGCTGTTCAAGATCTTCAGCGA
>JAPLJL010000303.1 GCA_026388615.1 Pseudomonadota bacterium
AGTTTCCAACCGGACCCCGCGGAGCCGGAAACTTAAATCCAGCAGAACCGGACTGGAAAGAAACACGCTCCCGGCTGATTCAAAGTTTCCCCCGCCCAGTTTCCCGGCCAGATTTTCCCATTTGAATTCATCCTGATTAAAGGTGAGAGAGCCGCTGACCTCATCGATTTTTTGCGGGAAATAGGAAAGCAGGACCGTGGCTTTTTTCAGGTCGGCCTGCCCGCCCCAGCCCGCTTTCCCTATTTTCATCTGAAAGGTCACCGGGCCGGAACCGCTTTTCAAGCCGGACCAGAAAGGCACAATCCAATAAAGATCCAGGTCCCCGGCGATTTCCAGGTTCTCTCCCCGCTGCTGCACGGTCAAGCTGCCGGTGTTTCCCGCCTCACCCTTCTGCACGGCGGAAACCGCGGCGAAATTAAGCCCGCTGAGCTCCCAGCCGGACACCCCGCGGGAAATCCGGATCGGCTCCCGGTTCTCGAAATAATAATCCGCCCTGCCGATGCTCAGGGAGGTAATTTCCGCGGCTACGGTCATGCCCCCCGGGCCGGAAAGCCGGGTCGAGAAGGAAACCGTGCCCTGGATTTTTCCCTTCATCCCATCCGTCCGCAGGGCATGGGAAAGCCACGGGCCCAGGTCCAGCCCGGAGAATTCCAGGGTTCCGTTCAGCGGAAAGCCTTCCCCGAGCACCACTAGGCCCCGGCTGGCGAGCCCCGGGATCTGTCCCCGCCATTCCACCTCCCGGCCCCGGAAAAGAAAATTCAGGGTCAGTTCCTCTCCCGCGGCTCTACCCAGGAAAACCTGCCGGACCTTGAATTCTACCTCCCCCTGCAGGTCCGGATCGGCCCCGACCAGCCCCTTGACCCGGCCCTGGATCTCGAGCGGTCCCGAAGCGGAGATACCCCACTTTTTCAGCTGTTTAAACCAAAAGGGAAAACGCTCGGGATCAAGCGCCTGGCCTTTGATCGCCAGGTCCACCTCCCGTTTCTGCGAATTGAATCGGCCCGTAACGCTGACCCGCCCTCCCCCCTGGGACACGGTCAGGTTCTCCAGGGTCACATCTCCTTTTTCCACCGTGAAGGAGGCCTCCAGCGCCTCAAAGCCGACCTGGGTCCCGGCGATCAGGCCGGTCCCGTCCTGAATCCTAATCCTGCCACCGCCGGAAAGCTCCGTCAGTTTTCCGGACAAAAAAACCTTCCCCGAGGCCAACCCGGTAATCTCTTTTTCTCCCGGGAAAACCGCCCCCAAGTCCACCCGGTCGCCCCAGAGGGAAAGGTCGCAAACCTCCGGCCCCAGCCGTCCGACCAGGATCACGTCCCCGCCGGAGCCCGGCGGCTGAACCTCGAGACGCGTGGCGTTCAAACCTTTCTCCTTTTCCCAGGATAGTTCGCCGCTGACCGTCCCGAGTTGGGCGCCACCCACCTGAACCTCGGCCAGCTTGACCTGGCCGGAAAAAACCGGTTCCGAGAGTGTCCCGGTGAGCTGTCCCTTCACCTGTCCGGTCCCCGCCATTTCCCATCCCAGCAGATTGCCGAGCCCGGAAAGATCCAAGAGATCCGCCGTAAACTCCAGGTCGGTTTTTCCCCGGGCCGTGAGTGAGCCATGGCCCTCGAGCCGGTTCGAGGTTGATACGACGGTGATCTTCTCCAGGTTAAAAACCTGGCCTTTCCAGGAGAATCCGGACTGGAGGCTGATCAGCTCCCAGCCTTTCACCCCCGAAAGGATGCTCACATCATTCTCCCCTTGGAGCGAAAGCGACCTCAGCTTAATGGCATCCCCCGGGAAAGAACCGCTGATCTTGATCACCCCCTGGACCGCCCCAATCCATTTCAGATAACTTTTCGCGGCTTCCGCTTTCCGCCCCGGGAGGGAGGCGATGGTTTCGGAAACGTTCAACCCGGAAAGCTTCAATTCGCCGGAAAAAGCATGAGGATCCTCGAGTTGAAAACTGCCGCTCACCCCCAGTTCACCCAGGGGAATTCTTTCCTCCGGGGCCAAGACCGACGGCGCCGGGGAAATGTCGGCGGGGTAGATCCCCAGGCGCAGACCGGAAAATGAAATATTTCCCGGCTGGACCTCGACTTCCCCGCCCCGGAAAATCAGGCCCAGGCCGGACCATTCCAGGCGGGAGCCGGGGAAAGAGGAATTGATCCGCCACTTCTCCCCTTCCCACTTTCCCCGTCCCTGGAAAGCCAGGTACCCGCCGAGATCGTTCCCTTGATTATCCCCGCGGAGCAGCGCGGCCGGGATCCGGCCCTGGAAATCACCCTCGGCCAGCACCGACCCGCTGCCGTTGTTCCATTTCCCGGAACCGGTCAGTTCGCCTTGGTCGGTGACCAGCGAAATTTTTTCCAGCTGGAAGCTGGTCCGGGAAAAACCCGCCTTCAGGTCGAGGGTGTTCAGGGAGGAAGTCTTCCCGAAAAGTTCGATTTTTCCTCCCCGGTTGGAGAGGGAGATCCGGCCGTTCCGCGAGAGTCCCGGGAAGGAAAGATCGAGGTCCAGGGCGTCGGTCTGCAGGAAAAATTCTTTTTCCGGCCAGGAAATCTGGATTCTCCCGGCTTTGACCAGAACCCGCCCGACCCAGGGCTGACTGGGAATCCGGACCTTTTCCCAATCTATTTTTTCCCGGCCGGCGGGGGCCGCTCCCTCCACCTTCAGCCAGAGCTGGGGAGCGGACAGGGTGACCCGGCCGAAACTCAATTTACCCCCTAATATCTGGAGGGGATCGGGTTCGAAAGCCGCCTCCTCCACCTCCAGCCAGCCCCGGGCCGGAAGGGAACTGATCCGGATCTCCGGGATTTCCAGGCCCTGGATTATGATCCGGGGATGGAAAAGACTAATCCGGACCTGTTTGAAAATCACCCGGGTGCCCAGGGTCCGGTAAATCAGCGTTTCTCCCAGCCGGACCAGGCGGACGGGAACCTGGAGGGGGGTGTAATACAAATACACCAGGGCGAGAATCACCATTCCCGCCAAAATCATCCAGCCGATAAACCTGGCTTTGGATCCGATTTTCTTTCCCTTCTCCGGCATCGTCCTGCTTTAAATTTTAATAACTATTCAGCCACTAAGGCACCAAGACACTAAGATTTAAAGATTATTCTTCTCTTTCGGGTAAGGGGGTAAAAGCCATATCTATCCTTTGTGTCTTGGTGTCTTGGTGTCTTTGTGGCTATCTGAACAATTATAAATTTTAATGCCAAAACTTGAAATTCAGAACCGCTATTATATTGTGTCTAGTGTAGTGTTTCATATATGGCTTTACATAATCAGGGTTGCATTCATCCTCGATTTGTATGGTGTAGGGGCGGCCTTCCACGGCCGCCCGGGAAGGAGCCCGTTGAAGGGCTCCCCTACGAAAAAAATTACTGTCAAGATATTTCGGAAACACTACACTAGCGCTTCTTTACATTTCATTATATGGATTTTTTGGCTGTTATTCCCGCGAAAGCGGGAATTCAGTCCCCTTTCGTCATCCCCGCGAAAGCGGGGATCCAGAATAAAAGGATGGATTCCCCCGGATCGAGTCCGGGGCAGGCTTGGTCAAGCCCGGCCTGCCCGAGCCTCCGACTCGTGTCGGCCAGGGAATGACAACTACTGAAAAAAAATTTACAGAGCACAATACTTAGGATAAGAAGAAAAGAATTGCGGAGAAAAATGGAGCGGGCGATGGGGATCGAACCCACGACGTCCAGCTTGGGAAGCTGGCATTCTACCGCTGAATTACGCCCGCGTAAAAAATCGTCTAACGTCCTGAGGTTGCGCAACTCGTTTCGTCAATTGGCCGCGTCCGGCGTCCAGCCAGCCGCAACCGTGAAACCTGACCGAAACGGGCTTCCTTACCATAACCGAGACGTTGTTATTTATCTTCCAACCGTTCCAACAGCTTATCGATATCGTCAATAACCTCCGGTTCTTCCTTCTTTTTAAGTTCCGGCTTCTTCGGTTCCGGTTTCTTGACCTCGGGGGCAACCGGTTTGGTCTGCGCCGCGCGTGCCGCCGGGGGAGCGGGTGCTGTCTTCAGGGGAGGAGGAGGTGTCTTGCCGGGCATCGGGGCTCTTTCCCGGGCCGGGGGTTCTTTCGGGGCAGGCGGCGGAGCGACTTCCTTCAACCGGGGCTGGGGCTTAGGTTCCGGGACCTCCTCCATTTCCTGCTGCGCCCCCTTGGATTCCTCCTCCAGTTCCCGGATCAAGTCCTCAACTTCGGCTTTTTCCTCGGGAACCACTATGGTTTCGTCCGGGGCTTCGGGTTCCGGGGCCGGCGCGGCCTCTTCCTCTTCCGTCAGGGTCTGAATTTCTTCCGAGGCTTCCTCTTGCGGGGCTTCTTCTTGTGGAGCTTCCGGCTTGGGGCCCGCGGCCCGGGAATGGTCCACCGGGACTTTAGCCTTTTCCACTTCGAAAAGGCCCAGGTCCCGGGCGACGCTTTCGATAACCTCCTGGTTTACCGCCCGGTTTTTCATCAGGTAAGCCTCAAACAGGGCGTTGTCGCAAATCGTGTTGATCATCCGCGGGATTCCGCGGGAAAAGATGTGAACGGCACTGATCGCCTCCGGGGCGAAGAAGCAGTCGCTGCTCCCGGAAATCCGGAGGCGGTGGCGGATATAGGCGTCGGTAGAATCCTCGTTCAAGGGCTCGAGTCGATATTTCAAAGCCACCCGCTGCAGGAGGGGCGGATCCAGCTTGAGATTTTCCTCGATTTCCGGGAGTCCGAAAAAGACAAAGGTGATCAGCTTGCGCCCCGGAACCTCCAGGTTGGAAAGGCCCCGGAATTCCTCCATCAGCTCCCGGGATTTCAGCATCTGGGCTTCGTCCACCAGGACCACGGCCTTTTTCCCCTGCTGGTCGAGTTCCATCAGGCGGCCGTAAATCTGGTTTAAGACCTTGAGCTTTTCGTCGGCGGGATCGTCCACCCCCAGCTGCAGCGCGATCTTTTTCAGGAGCCAGTCCGCGGTGATCCCGGAGTGGATAATCACCAGGAGCGCGGATTCATAGGCTTCCTCGGGCAGGGCGTCCAGCATCATCCGGGCCAGGGTGGTTTTCCCGGTGCCGATGTCGCCGATGAGAATCGCGAAGCCCTTCATGGAATCCACCGCGTATTGCAGGCGGAGCATGGCTTTCTGATGTTGCGCGCTGTTGTAATAAAAGCGCACATCCGGCGCGTTCGAGAATGGTTCTTTATTCAATCCGAA
>JAPLJL010000240.1 GCA_026388615.1 Pseudomonadota bacterium
TCGCCTTCCGCGAGGAGGGAACCGTGGTCATCAATCCACCCCGCCCGGCGATCAACGATCTGGATAGCTTGCCCTTCCCGGCCTGGGATTTGATCGACTTGAAGAAATATTTCCGGGTTCCCCGGAGCGGGATGGTCAAGCAAGGAAAGCATGCCTCAATTTTTACCAGCCGGGGCTGTCCTTTTCAATGCATATATTGCCATGGTCTTTTCGGCGGGAAATTCCGGGCCCGGTCCCCTCGCCACGTTTGGGAAGAAATGGAATTGCTCAGGAAAGGATATGGGATAGAAGAGTTTCAAGTGGATGATGATTGCTTCAATTTTAACCGGAAAAGGGTGGAAAATTTTTGCGACTTGATCTTGAGCAAAAATATCCCGCTCAGGTTTATTTTTCCCAACGGGTTGCGGGGGGACCTTCTGGATCGGGAAATTTTAGAAAAATTGCAGGCGATGGGAACATATTATGCAGCGATGGCAGTGGAAACCACCTCACCCCGCCTGCAGGAATTGATCGGGAAGAGGCTGGATTTAAAAAAAGTCCAGGAATCAGTCCGGGAGTGCCGGCGCCTTGGTATCACGACCCTGGGCTTTTTTATGTTTGGTTTTCCCACGGAAACGAAGGAAGAAGCGATGATGACAATTGACTGGGCGGTTAAGTCCGAATTCGATATCGCTGATTTCTTTATTCTTAATCCTTTTAAAGGGACGGAAGTTTATAAAAATTATGTCCAGCCGAGGTATTTTTTCCATGAGGTTTACCCCAAGGTTAAATTCGATTACTTTAAAACCAATTTCAGGCTGAGTGAGATTCCCGAACGGGATCTCATGGTTCTCTTTCGAAAAGCCTATCAAAAATTCTATTCCCGAAGAATTTTCCGGATTGTTTTGGGGCCCGCCTGGAGAAGACTGTCGCTTTTCCAAGGGTTGATGATTTTTGCTAATCGCGCTTGGGGCTCGATTTTTGACCAGGTAAAAAAACGTAGAACCCCCGGCTTTGAGACCAGGGATGTTCCTCCTCGGCAACATTAGTAAAAAATTCATTCAAGTCGGTTCCGCCCGGGTCGCTTTTTTCGAGAAGGGCGAAGGCCGCCCAATTGTCTTTATCCATGGGCTTCCGACTTCCTCCTTCCTCTGGCGGGGGGTGATGGAGACCGCCCGGAGCAAATTCAAATGCCTGGCCCCGGATCTTTTGGGGATGGGCGACACTGAAGTCGCTCCGGATCAGGATTTTTCCATGCCGGCCCAGGCGGAAATGATCCGGGGATTCCTGGACGCCCTGAAAATACCGCGGGCGGCCATCGTCGCCCATGACCAGGGCGGGGCCTGCGCCCAGATTTTCGCGACCCGTTTTCCCCGGATGGTTTCGCATTTAATCCTGGTGGACTCGGTGGCTTATGATTCCTGGCCCGTCTTCGAAGTGAGAAGAATGCAGCGGTGGCTGAAAATCCCCCCGGCGGTCTGGGCCTTGAACCTGGCTTTGAGGATTGACCGGATAAAAGTGGTAAAATTCATGTTCCGGAAGCTGGTTTTTAACCAAGCGGTTCTTAGTGAGGAAGTGATGGCTGAATACTCCCGGACCATCGGTGCTGATCCGGAAAGAAGGGAGCGGTTCCGCCGGTTTGTTCTCGCCGGGGATGGCCAATATACCCTGGCCGCGGCTCCCCTCCTGGCGAAGTTTGACCGGCCTACGATGATCGTCTGGGGCGCGGAGGATAAAGTTTTACCCGTCAGCTGGGGGGAGAGATTGTATCGAGAAATTCCCGGGGCCCGGAGATTCGAACTCGTGCCGGGAGCCGGGCATCTGGTTCCCGAGGAAAAACCAGAGGTCCTGGGGAGGCTGATCATTGATTTCTTAAGTTCCATTTAAATTTTCAATGACCATTCAGAGCCCAATGATTAGCCAGGGGAAATGACTAATGACTAATGAC
>JAPLJL010000386.1 GCA_026388615.1 Pseudomonadota bacterium
CAATCGATTGATTGAATAAAATCCCGAATCCATTTTAATGAAAAAACAGAAGAAAGAGACCTCCGAAAGGGTGCTCGACGCCGCTGAGGCCCTCTTCGCCCAGCGCGGTTACGAGGGAACCACCACCCGGCGGATCGCCTCGGCCGCGGGCATATCCATCCAGACCCTGCATTATCACGGCGGGAGCAAGTTGAATCTCTACAGCCAGGTGCTGCAGCGATCCATCGTTCCCATCACGAAAATGATCAATCGTCACATTGAGAACATGATGACCGGGGATTTAAACGATGATGAAGCCACGCAGAAATCCCTGGGAATAATCATGGATGACCTTCTCGAGGTTCTTCATCAGAATCCCAACGTTCCTCTCCTTTTTTTCCGCCAATGGCTGGAGCGTGATCCGAAACTGCGCCAAGTGGAATGGGAGCAGCTGGTTCCTTTTCTACGGAAATGGATTCAGGAAGTGGAGAGAAGGGTGGGGAAGGAAAGGCGCCGGGGCATTGACCTGCCGCTGGCTTTTATTTCCCTGAGTTTTATTTACTGGGGTTTGTTTTCCAACCCGGTTTTTATTGGCAAGTTTCTTGATCTGAATCCAGAATCCCCGGACTATTTTGAACGTTTGAAAAGTCATACCAAGGAAGTGACCTCGCGGATTCTCGGGAGAAAGAGCGAAATCCGGTCATCAGGAAGGAAGGGTTAAACATGAGCAAAGCGGAGGTAAAAAGAAAGAAGAAACGCCAGGTGGCGGCCAAGTCGAAAAAAACCCCGAAGCCGACGGCTAAGCCGAGGAAAACCCCGAAGCCGGCAGCTAAGTCGAAGAAACCCCGCCAGCCGGCGGTCAAGTCGACTCAAACCCGGAAACCGGCAGCTAAAACTCGCCCGTCGGCGGGAGGGGAGCAGCTGATTAAAATCTTCGGGGCTAACCGGGTTAGCGATGATCCCATGGTCTTGCAGCGATATGGGTCCGACCTGAGTTTCTCGCCGGCGAAGTCGCCGGATTTCGTGGTGCGCCCGAGCCGGGCCGAGGAAGTTAAAGCCCTGGTGGAATGGGCCAACCGGACGGCGGCATCCCTGGTTCCGGTCAGCTCCGGCCCCCCGCATTTCCGGGGCGATACGGTTCCCGGACAGGAGGGCTCGGTGGTGGTGGACCTTTCGGGGATGAAGAAGATTCTGCGCCTCGACCGGCGGAACCGGGTGGCCATGATCGAACCCGGGGTGACCTTTCAGGAGCTGAAGCCCGAAGTGGAAAAACAGGGGATGAAGCTGATGCTGCCGCTGGCCCCCCGGGCGACCAAATCGGTGATCGGCAGCTGCCTCGAGCGCGAACCCATTCTGGTGCCCAAGTACCACTGGGATATGTCCGACCCGCTCTGCTGTACCGAGGTGGTTTTCGGGACGGGAGACCTCTTCCGGACCGGAGCCGCCGCCGGCCCGGGCACGCTGGAGGAACAGTGGGCCGCGGGCCAGGCCCAGAAAAGCCCCCTCGGGCCCGGCCAGACCGATCTTTTCCGGGTGGTGCAGGGGGCCCAGGGAACCCTGGGAATCCTGACCTGGGCCACGGTGAGGCTGGAACTCCTGCCTTCCATCCAGAAGCTCTACCTGGCGGGCGGCCGGAAGGTGGAGGAGCTTATCGACCTGGTCTACGGGATGCAGCGTCTGAAACTGGGCGACGAATGTCTGATCCTCAATCGGTTGGATCTGGCCGCGATTCTCGAAACCCAACCGGAAGAAATCAATAAGCTCATGACCGGGCTTCCTCCCTACATTTTGATTTTCGTGGTAGCCGGATACGACCGGTTTCCCGAAGAGCGGGTGGATTACCAGACCAAGGACATCATGGAGCTGGCCCGGAAACACGGGGTCCAGCCGGTCACTGGTCTCCCGGGGGTGGACGCGGGAAAACTGCTGCGGGCGATTTCCGGCCCCAGCGCGGAGCCCTATTGGAAACTTCGGCCCCGGGGGAATTGCGCCGACATTTTTTTCCTGACCACCCTCGATCGCGCCCCCGGCTTCATCAAGGTGATGAGTGAGGTTATGGAAAAAACCGGTTTCCCGGCCTCCGACCTGGGTGTTTATCTCCAGCCCATCCAGCAGGGCCGGTCCTGCCATTTCGAGTTCAACCTCGCCTTTGCCCCGGATGACCCGGCCGGGGTCAAGCGCGCCCGGGAGACCTTTGACCGGGCCAGCCAGGCCTTGTTAAAGCAGGGGGCGTTTTTCTCCCGGCCCTACGGTTCCTGGCCGGAGATGCTCCGCCGCCTGGACGCGGAGAGCGTGATCGCGTTGAAAAAGGTGAAAAATATTTTTGACCCGCGTAACGTTATGAACCCGGGCAAGCTTTTCTTCTAAGGGGCGGGAAGCATGCAGATCATCGTCTGCCTGAAACAGATCATCGACCCGGAGATGCCGTCGGGCTCATTTCATCTGGACCCGGAACGAAAACGGGCGGTCCCGCCTCCAGGCACCCCTCCGGTACTTTCTCCCTTCGACGAAAACGCCCTGGAGGCCGCGCTGCGCCTGAAAGACGGGCAGGGGGTGAAGGTGATCGCGGTCAGCCTGGGGGATAAGCTGGCCCGGGCGGTGGTGAAGAAGCCTCTCTCCGCAGGCGCGGACGAACTGGTCCTGCTCGAAGACCCGGATTGGGAAGACCTGGACCATTTCGCCAGCGCGCGGATCCTGGCCGCGGCGATCAGGAAAATCGGGGAGTTCGACCTGATCCTGACCGGACGTCAGGCGGCGGACTGGGACGCGGGCCTGGTGGGATCGGCCCTCGCCGAAGAGCTCGGCTTGGGCTGCGTTACCCTGGCCCGAAAGATCGAGTTTGTTAAAGACAAG
>JAPLJL010000088.1 GCA_026388615.1 Pseudomonadota bacterium
GCTCGGCTGGCCGCCCTGATCAAACTGGCCACCGAGTGGGACGGGATCGGCGAGGAAGAGTTGAAAGCGAAAGCCAAATCCCTGATCGGAAAAACCCTGAAACTGGCGGCTCCCCAGGGAAGCATTTCGGACGGCTTGAAACCCGCGGGGTTTGACGCGGCTTGGGCCGGATTGAAAAAACGGTACGTTGAAGGTTAAACAGGATAAATTTTCCGGCCCTTACCACGCCCAAGTGGGTATCTACATGGGAGAAGGGACCGCCCATTCCTGGACCTGGTGGGCGGAGTACTTCGAAAAGATCGGTTTTTATCAGCAGCAATACCTGGACGAGGAAGATTTCGCTGCCCGTCTCGGGGGGGTGGATTTCCTCTGCCTCTCGGGGGGCGACACCTTTGCCATCGCCGAGGGCCTGGGCCCGGCCGGGGCGCGGGCCCTGGGGGAGTTTTTCTCCGGCGAGAAGGTTTATCTGGGTTCCTGCGCCGGGGCCTATCTTCCGCTCCATTCATCCCTCGAACCTCTCCGGCGGTTCAATTTTCTTTCCATTCCGGTGGCGAACATTGTCGCCGATCCTCCCCTAGGCCTGGAATTTTCACCCCGGACGATGATCCCTTACGGAAACCGCTACCTGGTCCACCCGGTCCGGGACGAGGTGGTGCTCCGGCCGCTGGGGTCCTACCCGCAGGCGACTGTAATCGCCCCCCTCTTCGGCGGGCCTCCTTTCGCCCCCGGCGGGGACAGCCCCGGCCTGATCCCCCGGGCTACTTACGAGAACTTTACGCCTCGAACCAGTTTTCCGGCCGGTCCGGAACTGGCCCGCAGGATATTTCAGGGCCGGGAAGCCGTTCTCGAAGCCCGGCTCGGGCCGAGCACCCTGTTCCTCCTCGGTCCCCATCTGGAACATCCCCGGTTTCCCGCCGCCAATCAATTTTTAACTTATTTGCTGGAGCCTTATTTTGAGCGCGGTCCGAAAACCGCGCCGGCGGAGCCGGGGCCGGAGGAAACCTCCCCGGAGTTGCTGCGGGAGATCAAAAAGGAATTATCCCGTTCCCGCTTTACGGTGCAGAGCCTGACCCAACTTTCCCTGAGCTTCGAGATCGGGCGGAAACTTTACGAGCCCGAAAAAATCGCTGAGCTGCTCGAGTTTGCCTGGAAGCGGATCCGGAAATTCCGGCCGGGCGCCGGGCTCCCGGTGGCGGCGGGGGAAACCCTCCGGACCCAGGCGGCCCGGCTGCGGGAAAACCTGGATGATTTCGGGGCTGCGGTCAGGGGGAGAGGAGAAGCGGCCGGAATGATGCTACAATCCCTCCGGTCGGCCAAGCGGTTCCTGGCGGGTTTTCTCCCGCTTTATCACCGCTGGGGTTGTCCAGGGGAAGAGATAAATTAATGAAGCAGAGCTTGCGGAAAAATCAGAACGGCGCGATTCTGGCCGCGATTTTATGCGCGGTTTTTCTCCTGCTGGCTTTCGCGGGGGAGGCCCGGGCCGAGGCCAGCTACGCCAAGGAATTCAAAATGCGCTGCATCCACTGCCACGTGGACAATGGATATCCCGGGGGCAGTTTCTACGAGGCGGAGAAAAGCTATAAATGGGTCTTTTCCTATGTCGCTGCCGGCATCTCCGCCATTTTCTTTTTCGCCGGCCTGGCTTCCTGGTTCCTGATCTGGCGGAAGGGGAAGAAATCACATGTGGTGGAGGAATACCGGCCCCGGCCCATCCGTCGCTTTATCACTGGTATTCTCCAGCTGGATCTCTCCCGGATCTCCAAACTCCGCTGGGTAAATTACCTCCTGCTTTCCGGTTCTTTCCTGACCATGATTCTGCTTCTGCTCCTGACCTACAGTCTGGCCCTGGGGCTCGGGACCAGGACCTTTACCCTGCCCGCCCCGGCCGGACGGCTCATTGACCTGGGCCTGGACCTGCTCGGCCTGGCGATCCTGGGCGGGACCGTCCTCGGATTTCTCCGCCGTCTCCCTCCCCTGGCGAACCAGTATGTTTCCGCGGCGGTGGAGGACATGACCAGCCTGGCTTTTATTTTCGTCCTGGTGTTGACCGGATTCATTCTGGAATCCTTCCGGATCGCGGCCCTGCCCAGCCAACCCGCCCAGCTTTACTCTTTCGTCGGGGCCGGGCTCGCTTGGATCCTGCGGCACGCGCCCCTGCCCTGGGCGGTCTGGCATTTTTATTTCTGGAACATTCACATGCTCCTGGCCCTGGCTTTTATCGCCTACATTCCCCGGAGCGGGTTTTTCCATATCTTGACCTGCCCGGTGACCCAGACCACTTCCCGGAAGAAGGAGGAGCGAATCCGCTTAGAGGCTTATGGAAAAGGAAGAGTTGGATCCGGAGACTAAATATACCCGCCGGCGGTTTTTCGTCCTGGGCGCCATGGCGGCGTCCGGAGCGGCGCTGGCCGGGATCGTCGGGGGCGGTCTGCTCGCTTATTTTTTCCCGCCCAAGCGCTTCCGGAAAAAGATCGGGGGCTGGCAGAAGGTCAAGCCGGCGGGCGAGTGCCCGGAAGGGCAGGCGGTAGCCTCGGTTTACTTCGGGATCCCGATTCTGGTCCTGCGGGAAGGTGGAAAGGTGAAGGCCTTTTCCGCCGTCTGCCCGCACCTGGGCTGCATTGTGAAATGGGACGCGGAGCGGAAAAATTTCCCCTGTCCCTGCCACGATTCCTTCTTCAACGCTCAGGGCCTGGTGCAAAAAGGCCCGGCCCGGCCCTACAACCTCATGCCCTTTGAGGCCAAGGAGGAAGAGGGAATGGTTCTGGTCAGTCTGCCGGCGCCGGAAAAACTAAAAGCTTATCCGAGCTGGTTCCGGTTCGCGATGCAGTACGGGGGGTAAAAAGCATAGAGCATAGAGCATAGAGCAAAGGGCATAGCGTAAAGAAAGAAAGAGAAGTTCAAAGGTCAAAGCTCAAAGTTCAAAAAATATTGCCCATGACCCATGACCTATCACCCATGACCTAGGATTAGCAGAGCCGAAAGAAGAACGTGAAGGAAAAGATCAAGGAAAAGATTGAATTAATAAAGAGCTTCCTGCAGACCTTCTCCACGATGCTCGAGATGCCGGGCGGTCTGACGCAGCTGATCAATACCCTTTGGATGGTCGGCAAGGAGTTTGTCCTCAACTGGCTGGAGCAGCGGTTCCGGCTTCGGGCACCGATTGAAAAAATCCTGGACAAACCCGTTTCCGGCTTTGAACGCAAATGGCGCCACTGCTTCGGGGGGATCACCCTGACCCTGATCGGGCTCCAGCTCGTCACCGGGGTTTTCCTGGCCTTTTATTACATCCCGTCCGCGGGCCAGGCCTTTGAGTCCATCCAGATGATCACCGACGAGGTGGCCTTCGGCTGGCTGATCCGCGGGATTCATCACTGGTCAGCCTACCTGATTGTGGTCACCATGCTCATCCACCTGCTCAAGGTTTTCATCACCGGCTCCTACCGCCATCCTCGGGAATTCACCTGGGTCAGCGGGGTTTTACTCCTTATGATCGTATTCGGTTTCCTGGCCACGGGGTATCTGCTCACCTGGTCTCAACAGGGGTATTGGGCTTCCCGGGTAGCCATGGGCCTGGCCGGGGAGGTTCCGGTGGTGGGGTGGATCATCCTTCTTTTCGTCCAGGGCGGATACGTGATCAAACAGGCGGCGCTGACCCGCTTTTTCGTGGCGCACGTGTTTCTCCTCCCTGTCGCCATCATTGTTCTCCTGGGCGTGCATTTTGCATTGATCCGGAGACTCGGAATCCAGAAACCGTTATAAAACGAAAGTAAATAAATATGGCAGAGGAAACCCAAATAACCGAGATCCCGCAGCTGGAGAAACCTCCGGAGAAGGCCCCGGAAGACGAACTCCCCTTTTTCCCCAAGGTGGTCCTGGGGGAGTTCCTGGCCCTGCTGCTTACGATCGGGGTGGTGGTGGCGTTCGCGGTCATGATCCCGATCGGGTACGAGGAAAAGGTCAACACCCTGATCACGCCCGCGGGGGTGAAGGCGGAGTGGTACTTCCTCTGGACCTTCCAGCTTATGAAGCTCGTTCCCGTCCTGGTGGGAATGGGGATCCTTGGCCTCATCGTGGTCCTGATTTTGGCTGTGCCCTGGCTGGACCCGAAACCGGAGCGAAAAATCAGGGAGCGGATCTGGGTGATCGCGATTGGATTCATGATCCTGGCCGGGATCGGCGTCCTGACCTTCTGGGCGCTTCTCCCCGGGGGAGAGTAAATCGGGGAAATTCCAATGACCAAGCACCAATTACCAAACAATGACCAATAACCAAATTCCAAACAAATACCAATTTCCAAATCCCAAAGTAGGGGCGGCCCTCCGTGGCCGCCCGGGGAAGATCTTTATGAATAAAGGTAGCTTTGGGATTGTCCTGCTGGGCGCGCTGCTCCTGGCTTCCACGCTTTTCGCGGCGGAGGAGCCAAAACCCAAAACCGGGCCCGAACTTTACCAGGCCTTCTGCGGCGCCTGCCACGGCGAGAAGGGCAGAACCTACCAGCCCAACATTGGGGTCAAGCAGGCCGGGAGCGAGGTGATTCCCTCCCTGGATACCGAGTCTTTCCGAAGGGCCCTGACCACCGATGAGTTCAAGGATATTTTTGACCGCAAGAAAATCATCGAGACGATTCTGAACGGCTCCGAGGTCAAGGGGACCGAATCCACCACCTCAATGCCGGCTTTCAAGGAGAAACTCACCCCGGCGGAGATCGATCTGATTCTTAATTACCTGACCACGCTGTCCGGCCAGCGCCCGACCCGTTATTCCGCGGGCCGGCTGGCCTTCCTGATCGGGATCCTGATCTTTCTCGGCGGGGCGATCGCCGCGGCCTATATGTTAAGCCGGCCGGATTTCCCGGATTCCCCCCTGATCCCGATCGCGAATCTGGAAACCCGCCAGCTCTTGGAGCCCAACGCCTGCACCCGCTGCGGGGAGTGCGTCAAATGGTGCCCGGTTTACGCCATCGACAACGAGTCCAGGCTGACCGCCCGGGAGAAGTGCACCCGTTTCCGGGAGATGGTCAAGGAACAGCAGGGGCCCCTGGCCCGCTGGCTGGGGATCAACCCGGTGCCGAAGAGCCGGGTGGAAGAGTTTCATAAATTTCTGCTCGAGTGCTCGACCTGCGGGCAATGCCACATCGTCTGCCCGGCCGCGATCGACACGGTGGACCTCTGGGAGAACATGCGCCGTTCCTTCGTGGATGGGGGACAGCCCGTGCTTCCCGCCCAGCAGACGCTGATCGCCTCAGTCAAGGCCTATGACAACCCCTGGCAGCAGCCGCGTTCCTCCCGGGGCAAGTGGGCCAGCCGGGCCAAGCGGGAGAAACGGATTATCGCGGAGCCCAAGAACCTGGCCAAGGAGAAGGCAGAGGTTCTCTATTTCGTGGGCTGCACGGCCTCTTACGATGTGAATGTCAAGGAAGTGGCGATCAACACCACCAGGGTTCTAAACAAGGCCGGGGTGGATTTCGGGATCCTGGGTAACGAGGAGCGCTGTTGCGGCTCGGTGCTGCTCCGGATGGGCGACTACGAGTTCGAGCGGCTCGCCGGCCAGAATATCGAAACCTTCAATAAACTCGGGATCAAAACCCTGATCACCTCCTGCTCCGGGTGCTACAAGACGATCAAACAGGATTATCCCCGGGTGGGAAAGCTTAATTTCGAAGTTCTCCATATGACCGAGTTCGTCATGCGGCTGATCAAGGAGGGCAAGCTCCAACTCAAGAAACCGGTCAATTTATCGGTTACCTACCATGACCCCTGCCACCTGGGCCGGGCCAACCAGCTTTTCGACGTGCCCCGGGAGGTTTTAAAGTCCATCCCCGGAATCGAATTCCGGGAGATCGAGCGCTTCGGCGAGTTCTCCCGTTGCTGCGGGGCGGGAGGAGGCCTGAAAGCCGGCTACCGGGAAGTCCAGGAGGAGATGGCCCGGACGAGGGTGAAGGACGCGATCAAGACCGGGGCCACCGAGTTCGTGACCGCCTGCCCCTTCTGCTACCAGGCGCTCCTGACCGGGATCCAGGGCTTGAACGCCCCCCTCAACATGCGGGACATCAATGAACTGATCATCATGTCCCTGGAAGACGAACCGGGCGAGAAGCCCGCTTCCCAACCCGAACCTGAAAAAGAAACATAACGCCTTTCCGTTAAAATCCTGTTTTTTGTGTAGTTGCTCGATTCATCGAGCTATTTCTCTTGTTTGCACCCCTCCTTGTCGAAGGAGGGGTGAGGGGAGATTTTCATTGCCGTCCGCCGTTTAATTATATTGACAAATATCATTGTATGGCATGATAATATGTATTAGATATATGTATCTAAAAGGAGTATTCAATGGGAAAAACCACGGTTGTGATTGACGAAAAGCTTCTCGAGAAAGCGGTGGCTTCCATTAACGCTAAGACCAAACGGGAGGCGATCGAGGCCGGTCTCCGGGAACTGGTCCGCAAGAAAAATGTCGCCCTGCTCCGGGAAGAATTTGGAACCTATGAAATCGATCTGGACCTGAAAAAGCTGGAGAAGCAGAGGTCGGATGAATAAGTGGGTGCTGGTTGACACTTCGGTCTGGATTTTTCTCCTGAGAAAATCACCGCCGGAATCGTTGGTGGCCGAGATCGAACCCTATCTCTCGGATGACCGGATCGCGGTTTCAGATCTCATTAAACTTGAGCTTCTGGGCGGGATAAACAACGAGATGGATTTCCGGAGATTGAAAACCCGCCTGGATGATCTCCACCAGGTGGAAATATCAAAAGCGGTTTGGGAGGAAGCAATAAACCTGGCTTTCCGGTTAAGAGGCAAAGGCTTGGCCGTGCCCAACGCCGATATCATTATCGCGGGCGCCGCGATCTCCGCCGGAGCTTTGCTGCTTCACGCCGACCGGCATTTTGACCTGATCGCAAAACATTCCGGCCTGAAGGCGAAAAACCTATCCTCGAAAATCCCTGCTCTCGGGCATTACCGCATATAGAGGATACTTGGAATGCCCCGTTTGATATAATTAAAGCTGGAATATTCCAGGAGGGATAAATGGGAAAAACGGCGGTTCAATATTTGACCAACGATAAGGGCCAGAAGAAGGCGGTGGTGATTCCTTTCGAGGATTATCAGGAGCTGATCGAGGATCTTCACGACTTGTCCGTCATCGCGGAACGGAGGGATGAGCCGACAATCAGTTCCAGTGAGTTGAAAAAAAGGCTGAAAGCGAATGGAAAATTATGAACTGGTCTGGAAAAAGTCGGCGGAAAAGGATTTAAAAAAAATTAACCCCAGTATATTCCGCAAATCATCAGAAAAGCGGAGAACCTCTCCTCTGACCCGTTCCCGGAAAATTCCAGAAAAATCCAAGGAGCCGAGACCAGTTATCGAATCCGGGTGGGGGATTATCGAATTATCTATCAGGTGAATTCGGTTCAAAGAAGAGTAATTATTTTTCACGTGCGGCATCGGAAAGACGCTTATAGGAAATAATCCGGAGAAGTTTTTCCCGGCAAAAAGAATATGATCGAAAAATTCATCATCTTTGTTTCCGACGGGCCGTACCAGAGCCTGAAACCCTACTCGGCCCTGCGCTTCGCCCGGTCCCTCCGGTCCCGCGGGAAAGAAGTGAAAATTATTTATTACGCCGACGGGGTCCACTGTGTGAGGAAGGGAGTCGGGCACGATTCGAAGACCGTAGGGGATTACGAAGCCCTGGTCCTGGCCGCCCTCGGCGACGGGGTCAAGATTACCGCCTGCCCGGCCCCGCTTTCCCTCTACAAATATACCGAGGCCGACCTGATTTCCGGGGTGACCGTGGCCGAGAATATCGCCGATGACCTGACTGACGAGTCGGCGCGGCTGCTTTGGCTCTAAAAACAAAGGGTTCTAGGGTTCAAGGGTTCGAGGGTCCAAGAGGAAAAAGAATAATATTTTTTTATTACCATCATGTTTTTCCTTATAATAACTAGACCCCTGGACCCCTAGGCTTCTTGGACCCTATTTGATATCGAGGTTGTTCCTTTGAATCCCAAGGAAATTGCTGAATTAAAGACTGAGCTCCAAAGCCTGGGGGTGCGGGTTGAAGCGGATTTACCCCGGCGCGAGGGAGGGGCGGGGCCCGCCGAGGGGATTACCCTGATTATCGAGGGTATTCCCGCCACCGTCCCGACGATTCCCCGGCTGGCGGGGAAATCGCCTTATTCCCTGAAAGAAAAAAAAGGGAAATATGAGCTTTTTCAGGACGGGGTTTCCAGGGGTGAAGTCCGGCTGGGCGGGTCGGCCAGGTTTTACGATGAACTGGATGCCCAGGGCCGACCGCTCCGGCTTTCCGCCCTCCTCCACGGGCAGGACTGCTTGGCCACGACGGTCAACCAGGTCTGCGCTTATTACGCCCGGGGAGAAGGCTGCCGGTTCTGCGGGATCGGGATTTCCCTGGAGCGGGGTCAGACCGTCGCGTTCAAGGATCCGGAACCCCTGGCCCGGGCGGCCCGGAAAGCCAGGGAACTCGACGGGGTGAAACACGTGACCCTGACTACCGGTACCCAGGATACGCCCGACCGGGGGATCGCGGAACTGGCCCGGGCGGCTCGGGCGATCAAGGATGCTACGGGTCTTTCCATCCATTCCCAAACCCTTCCGCCCGAGGATCTGTCCTGGTTCCGGCACCTGGCGGATAACGGCGTGGACACGATCGGCATCCACATCGAGACCTTCGCTCCCAAGGTTCGGAAACAGATTTCCATTTCCAAGGGCGAGATGGGTGTTTCGCGTTTCATCGAGGCCTGGAAGCGGGCGGTTGACATTTTCGGCCGGGGACAGGTTTCGAGCTACCTGATCGTGGGTCTGGGGGAGGAGGACGAGGACGTGACCGGGGGCGCCGACCTGCTCGCCGGGCTCGGGGTTTATCCCTTCATTGTTCCCTTCCGCCCGATTCCCGGAACGCCGCTGGAGAATTTTTCGCCTCCTCCTCCGCAAAGGATGAAAAAAATATATCTGGAGGCAAAGGCTATCCTGAAACAGAACAATCTTTCGGCCCGGGAGGCCAAGGCCGGCTGTGTCCGCTGCGGGGCCTGCTCAGCCCTGCCGGTTTATGAATTAATTCCATGATGATTAATAAAAGCAGATTGCTTCGTCGTCCCATCCTTGGAATGACCCCCTGGCCGACCCGAGTGGTCGGCTCCCTGGGCGAGCCTCCCTGGCCGACACGAGCTGTCGGCTCGGGCAGGCGGGCAAGCCGGGCTGGCCCCGCAATGACTGTCTCTGGTGTCATTGCGAGACCGAACAACGCGAGGTCGTGGCAATCTCAAATTAATTAAAGATGAAATCGTCACCCATTGAAATCCGTCCCGTCGGAAACGGGCAGGAACTGGAGGCCGCCTTCAGCATCCGGGAAGCGGTTTTTGCCGAAGAACTGGGGATTTTCTCCGGTTCGGACCGGGACCGGCACGACGAAAAAGCCATCCACCTGATCGCCCTGGATCTGGGAAAGGTGGTGGGTACCGTCCGGGTTTACCGGGAAGAGGGGATCTGGATGGGAGGCCGCTTGGCGGTAGACAGGAAGCATCGGAGCGGAGTGGGCCGGAGGCTCGTCCAGGCAGCGGAAGAAGAGGTTAAACGCCAAGGGGGGAGTTCGATGCAGGCAATGATTCAGGCCCAGAACGTTGCCTTCTTTGAACGGTTGGGCTGGAAAAAAATCGGTCCGGAAACGGAATATCTCGGCCACCAGCATTATCGGATGGAAAAAATATTTGGGTAGACGGTAGACGGCAGACAGTAGATGGGGGCAAAGAGCAAAGGGCATAAAGCATAGAGCAAACCTTTCAAAATATTATTTTATTTTGTTTTACCGGAGCCCGGGGGGTTGGTCCTCGCGACACAAATTCTTTGTAGGCCAGATACCGATAATCTGGAGGAACCTTCGACGTTCTCTAACGAAGGCGAGGCCCTGCCGGGCCCGCCGCCCGGGATTACGTGATCGCACATATAATTTGGGGAGCGAGACCCACCCCCCCAAAAAGAAAAATAATCGTGTGAAATTATTTGCCAATCTGTACTATTGAATGGAACATATGAAAAATAAAAAAGGATTTCCGGAATTTTTAAAGAATAAAACCCTGGCGGTTTTCGATACGGAGACCACCGGGTTGAACCCCAATTTCGGGGACCGGGTCTGCGAGGTGGCGGTGCTCCGGTGGGAGAACGGGGAGATCGTCAAAACCTTCCAGACCCTGGTCGAGCCGCTCCGCCCAGTTTCGCCCGGGGCCTTCGCGGTCAACGGGATCACCCCGGCGATGCTGATCGGCAAGCCGCTTTTCGAAGAGGTCGCCCGGGAGGTGATGGCGCTCCTCCGGGGCGCGGTGGTGATCTGCCACAACGCTCCTTTCGATTTCAAGTTTCTGATCGCCGAGTGCCGGATGGCCGGGGTCAAAATCCCGGAGGTCAAAGTAATCGATACCCTGGCCCTGGCCCGGGAGCATTTCCAGTTTCACAGTAACCGGCTGGGTGAGCTCGGAAAGAGCCTGGGGATCAAGGTCGGCCGGGAGCACCGGGCGCTGGCGGACGTGAAAACCACCCTCGAGGTATTTCTTCGCCTGGCCCGGGACCTGGAGGAAAGGGGGATGGGGGACCTGGAACAGCTGATTAATTTCTCGGTCGAATACGCTCCTTCCCTCAAGCGCCGGGAAACCCCGGTCCCGCCGGAGATCGAGGAGGCGTTGGAGAAGAAAAAGCTTCTTCACCTCATGTATATCTCCGCGGACGGGGAAGAAACCGAGCGGCTGGTGGAGCCGCTCGAGCTGATCACCGCGTGGGACGCCATTTACCTGAGGGCCTTCTGCCGGCTCCGGAAATCGGAGCGCCATTTCCGCCTAGACCGGATCGTAAAGGCGGCTATTTCCAAGTAGTTGCCCGATTCATTTATCCCGATTCCTGAGGGACTTGTCCCGACCGCAGAGGGATTTATCCCGACAAGGGAGGGATCGGGCTAAAAAAGCATTCCACCAAAAGTTTTTGAACTTTATCCCACAAAAATATTAGGAATTGCACTGGGGATTCTTCTTCTCACATTGGTTGTGGTAGCGATAAAAGGAAAAAAGAGTAAATAAATGGAAAGCAAAATATTGGATAAAGAAATCCTTTTGAATATTTAAAAGGGTGGCGGTAATTATTTCAAATCAACCACTGCCAAAACGGCGTTAAGGTAATTTTTTTTCCTTTGAATGTTTCTTCCCCGGCCTGGTCCCAGGTTCTTGAAACTTTTAACCCTGAACTGTGAACCCATGTCCTCCGAAGCCTCCGACTTCGCAAAAGCTATTTCGAATAAATTGGCGAAGGAGGATGGAACCCTGTACCTGTTTTATAACCGACGATTAAGCATTTCCTGGCCGAAGCTCAGGAGACGGCGGACGTGGCCCTTGATGCTGATGGCCTGGTAAGTGCAGGCCTCGTTACAGCAATAGCAGATAATGCATTTGTTTTTATCGATCCGGGCGGTTTTATCGATCGTGATCGCCCCCGCCGGGCAGGCTTTTTTACAATCCCCGCAGGCGGTGCAGAGTTTGGCGTCCACCTGCGGGCGGATCCGGATGAAGGGGTAAAGGAAACGATTGACCATCTGCCCGATCGAGACGATCGCCGGGCTGATGGGAAGCCTGAAGTCCGGAATCCGGTCCAGCTTTCCCTCGATCTCAATCCGTTTTAAATCGGTCTCTCCCAGTTTTCTATCTCCGGCCACCTTCAGGAAGGGAATCTCCTCCACCGGCGCCCCCGCCATCTCCGCCATCACCCGGTCGAGCGCCACGGCGTCGCGGGAAACCAGGAGCTTGCCGACCTTTCTCAGGGTCCCATTATTGGGGCCGTAACCCTCCATGGCGACAACCCCGTCCATGATCGAGAGATCGGGAGGCCGGACCTGGAAGACGTCCACCACCGCCTCGCCGAAATCATTGAAGGTCGCGGCCCGGAGGTGAAGGCGGGATTTTTCCCCGCCCACGGCGTAGCCGAAGGTGTTTTTCACCGCCCCGGTCAGGACGGTCAGGGCGTGGGTTTTGAACTTGGGTAGGGAAATGACCAGGTCGGCTTCCAGGACCTCGCGGGAGACGATGAGCTTGTCGCCGAAACGGGATTTGAAGGCGATCTCTTTTCCGCTCTGGGCGATGTTCCGGTAACAACCGGAGGCAGCCTCCATGATCCCGGAGGCCTTCGCGCTTCTTTCGTTGGCGCCGTAGCCGCCCACGCCTGAGTTATCGCCTACCCAGACCTCCGCGCCCTGGGCCTGGAGCTGTTTCACCACTTCCCGCACGATGGCCGGGTGGGTGTCCACCCCTTTTTCCGGGGCGTGGGCTCCGAGGATGTTGGGCTTGACCAGGACCTTCTTTCCCTTGAAATCCCCGGGAAGTTCCTGCAGGGCCCGGGTGATCGGTCCGGAGACGTCCTGGTATGACGGAGCGTCGAGAATCAAAACTCGGGAAGGCATAATCAAATTATAGCAAATGGCTGGTGGCGGATAGCGGGGAGAGAGCCAGTCTTTGCTTGGCTAGCTTCCTATTTTTCTTTTTAGGGGGTGGGTTTCGCTCTTCTCAAAAAGGTTAGACGTTAGAAGTTAGACGGTAGACGAGGGGAAAAATAAATAAATTTCACAAACAAAATAACTTTCTTACTTCTCACGTCTTACGTCTCACGTTGTTTTCAGTCGCGAGAACCCACCCCCCCTCCCTACGGGTCGTAGACCCTACAGGTCGGAGACCGGGCTGTAGGCCCTACCCTCCGGCCTGTAAGCCTACGGGCTGGAAGCGGGGCCGGAAGCCGGGTTTCTGAAAACCCCACCAACAAAATTGAACATGTAATTCCCCGTGGTCTTGCCACGGGGTTACCTTATTTCTGTCATTCCCGCGGAAGCGGGAATCCAGTTTTTTCGGAAATCCCTGGATCCCTGCTTTCGCAGGGATGACGGACGACTTAAGAACATTTCTTTGATACCCCGCGGTCTTGCCGTGGGTAGCTTCATTCTTTTTCTCTAGACTCTTGGCTCTTGGCTCTTGCCTATAACGGCGGTCGGCGGTCCCTCCCCTCCGGCCTGGAGGCCCTACGGGCTGGAAGCGGGGCCGTAGGCCCTTACGGGCCGGAGGCGGCGGTCGGCGGTCGTTATTACACTTTGCTGAATATCAACGAAGTGTTGATGCCGCCGAAAGCAAAGTTGTTGTTCATCGCCACGCGGAAACGGCAATCCCTCGGGTCCCCCATGACATGATTGAGCGGCGCCAGCTCCGGATCGGGCTTAAACAGGTTCCGGGTGGGGGCGATGAAATTTTCCTTCATCATGATGATGGTCATAATGGATTCAAT
>JAPLJL010000335.1 GCA_026388615.1 Pseudomonadota bacterium
GGGGGACGCCCAGGTAGCGGTGGGCGACGGGGATATAAAAAGCCTCATGCTCCCGCAGGGAAAGGGAAATGCCCACGATCTCGGCCCCCACGGGGGTCACGCCCGGGATCTGGGGGTTGACCGTCTCCAGGTCCACCGAAAGCCGGGGGGCCTTCGGGATTTCCGAGAGGATCCGGTCCAGCTCCGCTTCGGTCAGGATGGTTTTATATTCTTGGTAGGAAATGGTTTTTTCCGGCGCGAGCTCGCGGGCGAACTTAGTGAACTCGAGCTCACGGAAGATCTCGGAGAGCCGGGCTCGGTCCGGTTCGGCCGGCACCAGACCGGCGAGGGAAACCTGGATGGGCGCGTCATCCGCCAGGGTGGCGAGCTTCTTCGAGAGCCGGGCCGCCTCGGCGTGCTCACGGAGGTTCTGCTTTTTCTTTTCCCCGGAGATCCGGTCCAGGTTTTCCAGGACCCCCTCGATCGAGCCGAAGGCCTGGATCAGCTCCTTGGCGGTTTTGTCGCCGATCCCGGGCACCCCGGGGATGTTATCGATCGCGTCGCCGGCCAGCCCCAGGATCTCGACCACCTGGTCGGGGCCCACCCCGAATTTTTCCCGGACCTCCTCGGGCCCGGAGTATTTATCCTTCATCGGGTCGTAGAGCCGGACCCGGTCGGAAACGAGCTGCATCAGGTCCTTGTCGCCGGTGACCACCACGAACTCGAGGCCGGGGGCGTCGAGCTTTTTCACTAGGGTGGCGATCAGGTCGTCCGCCTCGTAGCCATCGAGGGAAATGGCGGGGATGCGGAAGGCCTCGACCACCTGGCGGATCCGGGGGATCTGGGGGACGAGTTCGTCCGGCATGGGGGGGCGGTTGGCCTTGTATTCGCGGAAAAGCCCGTCGCGGAAGGTCGGCCCCCGGCTGTCGAACACGATGGCGAAATAGTCGGGCTTGGCCTCGCGGACGATCTTGAGAATCATCGCCACAAACCCGTAAATGGCGTTGGTGGGAACCCCCTGGGAGGTGCGGAGGTCGCGGATGGCGTGAAAGGCCCGGTAGATGTAGGAACTGCCGTCGATCAGGTAGAGCTTCTTTACAGATGTCATTTTATTTTGGGTTCAAGGGTTCCAGGGTCCGAGGGGCCAAGGGTATTTCGGAAAGAGCCAATTAACGATTGACGAATGAGAAACCGAATACGCAGGAAAAAGCTTCAACCTTGCGAAATTCAAATGTAAAAATGACGATCGATGAAACCAGCGGCTATCCCACAACCCTTCGATGCATCCTCCTGCCGTTTAATCCTATCTTAACCCGGGGGAGTCCGCGCCGGCAAATAAAAAGGGCGGGCTCGGAAGCCCGCCACTGAAAAAAATCGATTGACGATTTACGAATGACGATTTACGAATTAAAACCCAATCCCCAATTATGCTGGTCCGGCTTTAAACCGGGAAATTTTTCTCCAGCCACTCCTTCAGGAGCTTTACGTTCATCCGGGCCCGCTCGTGGAACTTGGGATGCATTTCGACGGCCTTCTGCCGCAGGTCCTTTTCCCGGCCGACCAGCTTTTTAGTCATGTCCACCAGGGTGCCGTAGAGGTCCTTGATCCGGGGGACCCGCTCGGGGTGGCCGACGTAGTCGATGTAGAGGTCCATGATCCCGAGTTCCCGGAAGACGGCCTCGCAGCGGGTGTCGGAGCTGATCGAGATCATCGGGATGCCGAAGGGCGAAGCGAGCACGGTAGTGTGGTAGCGGGTGGTCACCTGGAACCAGAGCGCGGAGAGGACGCAGACGATGTCGTCCACCGTATTCTCATCGCTGTGGACCAGGTGGACCCGGTCTTTGTGCTTCATTTTCTCGACAATCTGGATGGCGGGGGGCGAATCCATGTGCTCCATCGCGATCATGGCGATATCCACGTCGTAGGTGTCCACCAGCCAGTCGGAGTAGCGGGCGGATTCGTCCACGTATTTCCGGCTGGATTCCCGGGCCTCGGGGGTCCAGGACTGGTAAAAGGGCCATTTGTAGAGGTCGGACTTATCCCCGTGGAGCCGGGGCTTGATCGGCCACCAGAAAAATTCCTTGGGGGCGATCCCGACGATCTTCTTCCGGGCCGGATCCAGGTTGAGGCGTTTCAGGACCTTCTCCTTGTGCGTGGCGGGCGGGGTCGGGTATTCGTAGGCGCCGTCGGCGGTCACGGTGATGGGAACGGTGACCCCGTATTCCCGCATCCGCTTGAAGGCGTCGGGATTCCTAAGCATCACCAGGTCGACTTTGTTGTTCATGGTGTACTTGAGGAGCTTCTGGCTCGAAGGTTTCAGGTGGCCGCAGTCGTTGGCGTAGGCCACCACTTTGTGGCCGCGGCCCTTGGCGGCGATGGCGGCGAAGCAGAACATCCCCAGGAAGAGGGGGGAAAAATGGTCGATGAAGGTGGACCCCTCGGAGAGCATCAGGATGTCGGTGTCGCGCATGACGAACCACTGCGCGGGGGAGAATACCGTGGCCGGGCCCACTTCGATCAACTTGTAGGCCGGGTCGGGGGTGTATCGCCTCTGCTGGTCAACGCTCTGGGTCATGATGGTCACCTGGCCGAGCCGGGGTCCGAAGACCTCCTTCAGGTCCATCAGGGTGGTGAAAAGTTTAGCTTCCGAACCGGTGTTGTTCACGCCGTTATAGCCAAAGCACATGATGTTCAACTTGGGCTTCCGAACCAGTTCGTCTTTTTTGGACATAACCCGCTCCTTTTTTATTTAGATTACGAAAGATTTCCACCCGAAGTTTCGATTTATATGTTTTTAACAGAAAACAAAAGCAAAATAAAGGGGGTTTTAGTAAAAATCAGGTGATAGGTGATGGGTGGTGGGTGATAGGTAAATAAGAATAGGGAATGGGTGATCGCGGTCAGGTCAAGTTAAGGTTTCATTTCTTTACCTATAACCTATGACCCATGACCCATGACCTTCTTCTAGGAAAGATCCACGAACGAGCCGATCCGGCGAAGGACATCTTCCTTATAATTGGGGTTGGAGATGGTGATCCGCACCGCCCCGTTCGGGCAGTAGGTAACACACCTCCCGCAGGCCCGGCATTTTTCCGAGTGCACCGCCCGGCCGTCCTTCAGGGTGATGGCGTCGAAGACGCAGGTCTCCACGCAGGTTCCGCAACCTTTGCATTTCTCCGTGACCGTAACGCTCATTCCCTCCACCGGCGGGAAGATCTGGCGGAGATGATCGGGGGAGGCGTGGCGGAAATATCCCATCATGCAGCAGCAATGACAGCAAAAGCACACGCTCAGGAGCTTCTTCCGGTCGGGCACCAGGAAACCGGTATTGTCCACGTTAACCTTGCCGGCCAGGGGCAGGAGGCCGAGCGAGACGGCCCGGTCCACGTGCCGGTGCGCCTCTTCCTTGGTGGCGATCCGCCCAAGGCCGGGGGGGAATGACATGGCCGTCTCGCCCATGAAGATGCAGCCCACGTCCTTGGTAAAATGTTCGCACTTGAAGGCGGTCCGGCAAATACACTCGTCCATGATCATGTGATGCTTGGCCCGGTCGATCAGCTCGTGCAGGATGTTTTCCGGGAGGATTTCGTTGGAGGTGGATCCGACATCCTTTCCCACCTTGATGGTCATGGGCGCGATCGGCTCGATTTTCCGGTTGGTCGGCAGGTAGGTAATGCTGTTCTTCCTGGGGCTCAGCCAGGGCCAGGCCATCCGGAGCCCGGGGACCTTGCTGACCAGCGCGATCAGGCCTTCAATGCCCTGCAGGCCCCGCTTGGATACTGACGGGGTCTGATAGAACCAGGTCAAAAGGGACTGCTTGGCGGTGTTCTTCTCGGCCCTTTCCGCGCGGGCCGAGAGGAAGGACCGGAAAGTCTGCTCGGAGGAATATTTCGGGCGCCAGCCGGTGGCGGCCTTGAACTTCTGGTTCAGGACGAAGATCGTATTCTCGCTCAGGGTGACCCAGCCCGAGCCGGCGGGGAAAAGCCCGAGAGCGAAGCCGATCCGGGAAGCCGGTTTCAGAAGGGGCGTGGGGAGGGGAACGATACTGACCCCGGCGGCCCGGAAGCACCACGCGGTCGGAACGGCGTCATCGGCGGTGACGTTGTAAACCCCGGGGATGTCCTGCTTCAGCGCGAGATGCAGGGCCTCACCCAGGTCTTCCTCGTGGATGAACTGGTTGTAGGATTGCCGGCCGGAGGGGAGGCTCGAGACCTTGAGCGACCAGAGCTGGGAAAACATGTTGTTGATGTGGGGGCCGCAAAGAAGCCCGGCGCGGAAAATCGTGAGCGTGATCCCGGGGTGGGGTTTAAAGAAATCCTTCACGAAGCTCTCCACCGCGATCTTGTTGGAGTTGTAATAGCTGTCTTTGTTTTCGATCAGGGGCGATTCCTCGGTCAGGCCCAGGGGCTGGTCCCGGTGGGAGCCGTAGACCGTCGTCGAACTTGTGTAAATGACCTTTTTGACCCCGTTCTGGAGGCAGGCGGAAAAAAGGTTCTTGGAGCCGTTGATGTTGATGTCCCGGGTCTTCTCCTTGTCGGCGATCTCCCCGACGATGAAAGCCAGGTGGTAGACCGCGTCCACGCCCTTCAGGAGGCCGGCGATTTTCGGGCTGCGGATGTCCTCCCGGCAGAAGGTCACCTTTTTCGAGGTGCCCTTCCAGGGGGCGACGTCAATCCCGATGATTCGGTCGATCTCCGGATCCCGGTCGAGCCGGGGCAGGAGGGTGCTGGCGAAGTAGCTGTTCACCCCGGTGATCGCGACGGTCTTTCCCATTTTTTTTCCTCCGTAGCTGTAAAATCGAGATTGCTTCGTCGCTTCTGCTCCTCGCAATGACGGCTATTTTGTCATCGCGAGCCCGCAGGGCGTGGCGATCTCATAATCAAGCACTATATCAAATTCTTCCTCGAGAATCGTTTCCTAATTTGGACACTTATGATTTTCCTCCGTAATTCATTTCTTTTCGTAGGCCTTCTCCACCAACTGGGTTTTTTTGGTGGCCCGCTCGAGCGTCCCGGGCTTGAGCCAGGTGATCGCGGGCCGGATCTTCAAAAGCTTATGCATCTTTTCCAGGATTTCCTTTTCCAGGCCCGGGAGCTCCTCTTCGCGCACCCCTTCGGCGTATTCGACCTTGAGCTTCAGGGGCGGGACCACCCGGGGGGGCGGCTCGTCCAGGACGATCCGGAAGGAGCCGGTGAGTTTTTCCGGGAGAGAGTGGATCACGCCCTCGATCGCGGCGGGGTAAACCGGCACGCCTTTGACCTTGAGCATGTCGTCGGCCCGGCCCACCACTTTGTAGCGGAAGCCGGAGAAGCCGCAGGGGCAGGGCTCGGTGAAGACCTGCTGGATGTCGTTCATGGTGAAGCGGAGGTCGAACCAGACCGCCGCCTCGGGATGGAGGGAGGTGCCGACCATGATCCCGGTGGCCCCGTGCTCGAGGGGCACGGGCTTCTTGGTTTCCGGGTCCAGGAGCTCGTAATAGGCGAGGTCGTCCGCCAGCCAGTGCATGCCCTGGTAGACCGGGTGGTCGCAGGAACAGCCGTAGCCCGCGCCCAGGTCGAAAACCCGGGCGCCGTACTCGCGCTCGAGCTTGGCGCGGACATCGGGGATCCCGGCCCCGGGCTCGGCCCCGAGCATCAGGATCTTGAGGCCGAGGGCTTTCACCGGCTCGCCCAGGATCTCGGGGCAGCGCTCGATCAGGTGCAGGGCCAGCGAGGGGGTGCCGGTGAAGATATTGACGTGGAACATCTTCATGAACTGGATAATTTTTTCGGTGCCCGCCTCCGCCCCGATGGGGAGGAGGGTGATGCCCGGGAACTTGCGGTACCAGAGGATCTGGGGGGTGCCGGCCGCGTGCATGGAAAGTCCGAAGCAGAGCCCGATCCGGTCGCCGGGACGGACCCCGATCCGCCAGGCGGCCCGGGCCATGATCTCCTGGGAATCGTCGAGGGCGGCCCCGAAGTTGGGATAGGGGGTGGGGATGCCGGTGGTTCCCGAAGTGGTGGTGAGGAGGTAAAGGTCGCGCATCCGCTTCTCGCCGAAAAGGTGGAGCATGAGCTTTTCCATGTCGAAGCCGACCTCGCCCATGGCCTCGCGGATCTCGGCCTGGCCGACCACCGGCACGTTCCTGACGAAGTCGTCCCAGCTCTTGATGTCCGCGGGCCTGATCCCGGCCTCGTCGAAGTGCTTCCGGTGGAAGGGGGTGTTCTCGTACTGCCACGCGAGGGCTTCCTGGAGCTTTTTCCACTGGAGTTCGCGCATCCCCGGGGTGTTGAGCCGGGGCTCGATTTCCATGTTCCAGTACTTGCGGTTCAGGTCTTCCATGATCACCTCTCTACCTTTTAAGTATATGCAGAGCCATGGCGGCCGCGTCCACCCCCAGGATGCCTCCGCCGTTGTGGGTCATCCCGACCCGCGGGCTTCCCGCCTGGCGCTTCCCCGCGGAACCCCGGAGCTGGTGGACGACCTCGTGGATCTGTCCCAGGCCGGTGGCCCCGATCGGGTGGCCCTTGGAGGCGAGTCCGCCGGAGGTATTGACCGGCTTCTTTCCGTCGATTTCCATCCGGCCCTCGTCGATCCATTTGGCCGCTTCCTCCCCGGGGCAGATCCCGAGCTCGATCAGGGTGATGATCTCCGAGGGGGAGGTGGTGTCGTGCACCTCGATTATGTCGATCTCGCCCGGACCCACCCCGGCCATCTGGAAGGCCCGGGGCCCGAGGCGCTTGGTCAGGGAATCGTCCAGCCCGGCGGAGAGCTTGCCGCTGCCGACCACGCTGGCCGCGATCCAGACCGGCTTGTCCGTGAAACGGGCCGCCTTTTCCCGGGAACAGATGATGGCGGCCGCGGCCCCGTCGCCGATGGGGGCGCACATCATCCGGGTCAGGGGGAAGGAGACATCGCCCGATTTCAGGACCTGCTCTATGGTCACGGCTTCCTGGTACTGGGCGTTCGGGTTGAGGGCGCCGTTCTTGTGGCTCTTGACCGCGATCTTGGCGAAGTGGTTCTGGGTCAGCCCGTACTGCTCCATCACGATCCGGGTGTAGTAGGCGTACATGTCCATGAAGACGGAGCGCTTCTCGCCGCTCCCTTCCTTGATGATTTCCTCGCTCGAGCCCCGGCTGGCCTGGAAGCTTTCCAGGTAGGCCTTGAACATATCGACGTCCACCGCCGTTCCCAGGGCCGCGAAGGATTTTTTCTTGTCCAGGTCGTAGAGCTTCTCGAAACCGACGATCAGGGCCAGGTCGTAAAGCCCGGAGGCGACCGCGTTCCAGCCGAGATGGAGGGCGGTGCTGGAGCTGGCGCAGGCGTTCTCGATGTTGTACATCGGGATGCCTTCGATCCCGAGGGGCGCGAGCGAGACCTGGGCCTTGATCATCTCCTGCCCGGTCATCAGGCCCGGCACCCCACTGCCCATGTAGGCGGCCTCGATTTCCGGGTAGGAAACCCCGGCGTCCGCGGTCACCTTCTCCACCGCCTCCCGGACCAGATCCTTCATGTTCCGCTCGAGGTGCTTCCCGAAGCGGGTCATGCCCACGCCGACGATCGCCACGTCTCTCATGATCTTTCCTTTTGGTTTCGCGATTCTTTTTTTTCGTCATTCCGCAGTTAATGCGGCCTGCCCGAGCTGACGCTCGGCTGGCCCCGAGGCTCGCCCAGGGTGTCGGCCAGGGAATCCAGTATTTTTTTCGCCTGGATTCCCACTTTCGTGGGAATGACAAGCGGGGGACTGGATTCCGGCTTTCGCCGGAATGACGGCCAAAAACATTTCTGAGCGGAAGAATAGACTATTTGGACTGATCAGTCAAGTATAAAAATAGTTTTTTACGGATTTATTTACTATAGATGGTTCAAAATCCGGCCGGGAATCCGAAACGGATATTCATCGGTTACATCGTCAGTAAATCCGGGGATATTTCGGACGGAGAGGGGGATGCACTGGAGCCGGTCCGGGAAAGGGCCGGCGCGGCGTATTAAGTGTATAGTTAGTGAATAGTTTCCGGATGGCTAGCGGAAGTCAGCCTTTCCGCTTTTCCGGAATCGATAAGCCACGGATCAGAAGCCCGAAAAAGGTTTTCTTGATCTCGTCCGGGGAGATCTCGGGGTTGACCGCCCGGAGGTAGGAGAGGCTTTCGAAAATCCCGATCAGGAGCGTGCCCACAATCCGCCGGTCGGCGTGTTGGAAGAGGCCCTGCTGGACGCCCTTAGCGAAATCGGATTCAAGGGGGCGGCGGATGGAAAGGATGATGTCCCGGCCAAGGTTCTGAACCTTGGGGTCCGGGTCCAGGAGCGCCTCCCGGGCCAGGTCGATCATCACCGCGAACTCAGGCAGGACGGGGAGGACGGTCTCGGCCCGGAGGATGAGGCGCTTCAGGGGATCCTTTTCCTCCCGGATCTCGGCCAGGCCCCGGGAAAAAAGCTCCCGAAAGATCCGGGGGGCGCATTCAAGGAAAAGCTCTTTCTTGTCGGAAAAATAAAAATAAAAAGTGCCCTTGCCGATGTCCAGGTCCCGGGTCACGTCGCTGACGCGGGTGTTGCGGTACCCCTTTTCGCGGAAGAGGCGGGAGCCCGCCTCCAGGATGATTTCCCGGGTCTTTTTTCCTTTCGATTGCCGGGGTTCCCGGGAACGGGGCGGTGCGGTTTTTTCCCGGGCGAAGGCGGGATCGAGTTTAGTCCCGAAGGCCTCCGGGTTTTCCGCTTCGCGGTCGGCAATCATCCGGCGGATGGCGAGAAGCGGGACCCCCCGGCCTTTCACCTCCCGGATGAAGCGGAGCTTTCTCAGGTGGGCTTCATCGTAATAAGCCATGGTCTTCCCGGTGCGCGCCGGGGGGTGGAGGAGCTTTTGGGCCAGGTAGAAGTGGATGGTGCGGCGGGGGAGGCCGGACAATTTCTCGAGCTCGGCGATTTTATAATGCTTTTTTTCCCGCGGGGTCATGGTTTGCTATCCAGTAACTGTACATAATAAAGGATAAATTTGATCAAGACAAGTACCGGTGAAAAATATGCGGGAGGGCTAAGTAAATGTTGATATATATCTTTT
>JAPLJL010000208.1 GCA_026388615.1 Pseudomonadota bacterium
TCCTCCGGCTTTATTTCCCGGGGGCAGGCCTCCCGGCACTTCCCGCAGGCGATGCAGGCGGGGGCGGCGAAGGCGATCTCGGGAGCGAAGGATTTTCCCTCAAGGTTATGGCACCAGGGGCAGTCGAGGGGGCAGCCCTTCAGGAAAACGACGGTGCGGAGGCCCGGTCCGTCCTCATAGCAGGACCGGGAGATATCGAAGATCAGCCCTTTCATATTCGAAGACAATTACCAATCACCAAATCCCAATTACCAAACAATAAAAAGGCCACGTTAATCGGTTGCGGTTGCGCCCTGGCCGACACGAACTATGGGCTCGGGCAGGCGGCTCATTTCGGTTGGGTTTTGCGGTTGCGGTCTTAAAACCGATTGACGCAACCGATGGACGATACGAGCTGCTTGTCCTGAGCGAAGCCGAAGGGCTCAACCGATCAACGTAATACGGTTTTGTGATCAGCATGTTCCGGACCGGCCGAACTCGGTCCGGGCGATGATATCTTCCTGGATGGACCGGCCCAGGTCGCAGAAATACACCGAGTAGCCGGAGACCTTCTCCACCAGGTCCCGGTATTTCTCCGGGCTTTTCTGGGCCACCAGGTTGGAAGGGGAAACCCCGTTGGAGATCGGCTCGCCCCGGCGTCTCCCGCCGGATTCGGCGCGTTCGGTCTCAGGAATAAAACCGCTCATCTTCCTGTTCTCCCTTTCCAACCACCGCATTTTTTCTGGAAAAACTCGACAAATTATAAAGGATTTACCGGGGTTATTAAAATCGACCCTTCCCCACCGCAACCGCCGACAATAGTAGGCAGTAAGCAGCGCACCCTCCGGGTCGTAGGCCCTAGCGGGTCGGAGACCAGAACACAAGTCAGGCCGTAGAAAAAAACATTCCTATATTTTGTGTTCCTGGGTTTTACCGGAGCACGGGGGGGAGGTCTCCGCGACACGAACTCTTAATAGACAAGGTTGCGAGAAGCTCGATGCACCTTGTTTGTTATTTAACGAAGTCGAGGCCCTGATTGCCCCGGAGGGGCGGGCCCGACGCCCGGCATTACGTGATCGCGGGAATTGTGAGGGGAGCGGGACCTCCCCCCCCAAAAAAAGAAAAAGAGCTTCACGAGGGGAGAAGGGGCGGTCGGCTGCGCCGATTTGACATTTCCAACGGGGAATTGTTTATATCATTATGAGTACTTTTAGTATTTTTGAATACTTTATAGTTGCCCGATTTACCTGTCCCATCAAGGGTGGGATCGGGCGATTTTAAAAAACCGCCGATGAATCGGCATACTACTTAAAATTCAATTGTAACCCCGGGGAGGTAATAAAAATGAAAGAAATCAAAGGAAAGGTCGCGGTCGTAACCGGCGCGGCCATGGGCATGGGCCGGAAGCTTTCCGAGTTTCTGGCCGCGGACGGGGCGAAAGTGGCGATGCTGGACCTGAACCAGAAAGCCCTCGACGAGGCGGTCAAGGAACTCCGGGCCGCCGGGGCCCAGGTTTATCCTTACGCCTTGGATATAACCCAGCGCCCCCAGGTTTACGCCACCGCGGACCGGGTCCGGAAAGAGGTAGGGGCGGCCGACATCCTGATCAATAACGCCGGGGTGGTCTACGGCGCCGATTTCCTCGACTGCCCCGACGAGAAATTCGCCTGGGTCATGGACGTCAACGTCAACGGAATGGCCTGGATGACCAAGGCCTTCCTGCCCGACATGGTGGCGAAAAAAGCCGGGCACGTCGTCAACCTGGCCTCCGCCGGCGGGATCCTGGCCGTGCCCAAGCTCTCCTCCTACTGCGCCAGCAAGTTCGCGGTGGTCGGTTTTTCCGAAACCCTCCGGATGGAGATGAAGAAAAATGGCCTCCCGGAGATCCGCTTCACCATCGTCTGCCCGAGCTACGTGACCACCGGGATGTTCGAGGGCGTCAAGGCCCCCATGTTCACCCCCTGGATGACCACGGAGCAGATGGCCGGGAAAATCATGAAAGCCATCAAAAAAAACCAGGATTACGTTCTCGAGCCCTTCGGGGTCAAGTTCGCGCCCCTGCTCAAGGCGATTCTCTCCGCCCGGGCTTTGGACAAATACAACATCAAGCTGGGCGTGGCCCGTTCCATGGACCGATGGACGGGGCGGAAATAATCAACTGATCGACCGCCGACCGCAGACGGCCGACCGCGGTCCAAGTAAGCAGTAAGCACTAAGCAGTAGGCAGCGGGGAGCTACGCTCCCAGTAGGCAGTAAGGAGTCAGCAGTAAGCAGTTCAGAAAAAAACAATTCGTGAGGCGAAAAACGGGAGCCCGTTCGGGCTCCTTTTTTTTCGGTTTTTTCGGGGTTTTGCTGCTTACTGCTTACTGCCTACTGCTTACTGATTTTTGCGAATTCGGCGGCCAAAAGTTGTAGGGGAGCCCTTGATGGGCTCCCTTTTTCTTTGTTGGGTTTTTCAGAAAGCCCGGGGGGAAGGTTCTCGCGTTCAAAGAAATCAGGTCGTAGGTGATGGGTCATGGGTCATAGGTTTAAACCCAAGATCTATTCCCTTCCATCCCTGCTTGTCCTGAGCGGAGCCGAAGGGAGCGCGGGCGAAGGGTTTGGTTTTCGGAAGCCAGGGGGATTAAGCGCATGGCGCAAAGGGCATGGGGCATAGAGCTCAAAACTGAAAGCTCAAAGGTTAGAGGTCAAAGGGAAAAAGCGTTCATCGTTTTATGAGATTTTTGGGGGTTCAGAAACCCTGGGGGAAGGTTCTCGCGACTCGCACTTCTGGTAAACCAGGCTCTATGAACTCGACGACTAAGTATCTATCGATACCGGCTAGACCCGGTTGCCCCGAGCACATTCGTTTCACTCAGTGTAAAATCAGTCGAGGGGCGGGTCAGCCGCCCGGGATTACGGCACGGTACGTATTAGTGCGCTTCATCCTGAGCACTGCGAAGGAGGAGCGTCCATTCTTCGCAGCAATGCTGCTCATCAGGATAAAAAACCTGCCCCCCAAAAAGAAAAAAAGGCTGCAGTTTAAGTTTTTTGGTTCCCGCCTAGCGGGCTTTTGCAAATTGGGCGGCGAGGAGAATGGCGTTCTTCATGCTCGCGGGGTCGGCTATCCCTTTCCCGGCGATGTCCCGGGCGGTACCGTGATCCGGGGAGGTGCGGATGATCGGCAGGCCGAGGGTCACATTCACCCCCGAATAGAAGTGCAGGGTTTTGAAAGCGGCCAGCCCCTGGTCATGATACATCGCCAGGAGGCAGTCATACTCCCCGGAATGAAACCGCCCGAAGAGGGCATCCGCCGGGAAGGGCCCCTCAGCCCTGATCCCCGCTTTCCGGGCCGCGGCCACCGCCGGCCGGATCATCTCGATTTCTTCCCGGCCCAGCAGGCCTTCCTCCCCGGCGTGGGGATTCAGGCCGGCCACGGCGATCCGAGGCCGGCTGATCCGGAAGAGGCGCGGAAATTCCCGGTGGATTAGGCGGAGCTTTTTCAGAATCCCCTCCCGGGAAAGGCTCCGGGGCACCCGGGCCAGGGGCAGGTGAATCGTGGCCAGGACGACTCGCAGTTTTTCCCCGACGAACATCATGGCATAATCGCCGGCCCCGGTCCGCTCGGCCAGGAACTCGGTCTGCCCGGAATGCGCGAGCCCGGAGAGCCGGAAGACGGCCTTGGGCACCGGCCCGGTGACCAGGGCCTGGATGGTCCCCGCCCGGGCCAGGGCCACCCCGTTTTCCAGGTAAGCCCGGCAGGCTTGGGCCAGCGCCGGGGTGAATTCCCGGGCCGCGATCTCCCCAGGCCTGAGCTCGGAAAGGTTCCAGACGGGGATCGCTCCCGGCGCCAAAGGTTCCAGGCGGGGCGGTG